>CAZHLO010000027.1:0-8315 GCA_964533385.1 uncultured Dehalococcoidales bacterium
AAGAACGGAGAAAGGAGATTGCTGAACTCAAGGCGAAGCACAACCTGGTGCCGGGACTGGTCACAGTTCTTGTCGGTGCTGACCCGGCTTCACAGGTCTACGTTGGCGCCAAGGAGAAGACCTGCCAGGAGCTTGGTATCTACTCAGAGAGATACGACCTGCCGGAGAAGACGACCCAGAAGGAGCTCATCACTTTGATTGACAAGCTGAATAAAGACCCTAAGATTCACGGGATTTTAGTCCAGCTTCCTTTGCCCAAGCACCTAAACGAGGGGGAAGTCCTTTACGCCATTGACCCGAAGAAGGATGTTGACGGCTTCCACCCGGTGAACGTGGGCAAGCTGATGATAGGGGAGCCGGACTATTTGCCCTGCACCCCGGCTGGCATCCAGCAGCTTCTGATTCGGTCGGGCACTAAGATTGAGGGAGCTGAGGTGGTTGTCGTTGGCAGAAGCAACATTGTGGGTAAGCCTATCGCTAATATCCTGCTGCAGAAGAGACCGGGGGCTAACGCTACGGTGACCATCTGCCATACTGGAACCAGGGACTTAGCCTTCCATACTAAGAGGGCTGATATACTTATAGTAGCCGCCGGGAAACCCAAAGCCATTACCGCTGATATGGTCAAGGAGGGGGTGGTGGTCATTGATGTCGGTGTGAATGAGATTGGCAAGACAGCTGATGGCAAGAGAATCCTCTGCGGAGACGTGGATTTTGACGTCGTCAAGGAGAAGGCTAAAGCCATCACGCCGGTGCCGGGTGGCGTTGGGCCGATGACCATAACCATGCTAATGATGAATACCGTCAGGGCGGCAAAGTTAGCCGCTGGCATAGCCTAGGAGGGTAAAGGGATGGAATATAAGATTGAGAAGAAGAAGGCACCGGGGAGGAAGGAAGTAGAGGTGCTGGGAGACACCTTTGAGGAGGGTAAGCCGGAGGGGGAAGAGGTGGGGAAGTGGAGACAGAAGCTGGAGAACCGAGAGGAGAAGCTCAAATATCTGCAAAGCGGGGAGCGATACTGGTTTGGCAAAGACTGGTATGGCAGTGAGAAGCGGAAGACTCCGGCCTAAAGTAAGGAGAGAAAAAATGGCGTTTGAAATCCCGAAGACAGCGTATAGTGGCAGGATTAAGGAAATAAAACTGGGCAGTGGTGACAAAGCAGTAGTGGTTGGTGGGGAGACGAGCTACCCATTTTATCTCTTTGAAGGGGAGATGCCGCATTTGCCCAGAATAGCCATGGAGGTCTGGGATATGCCACCCCAGGAGTGGGCTGAGGCTGCCTTAGAGCCGTTTAAAGGGGTGACTGACGACCCAGTTGCCTGGGCGAAGAAGTGCGTTAATGATTACGGGGCGGAGATGATTTGCTTGCAACTGGCGAGTACTGACCCTAACGGGCTTGACCGAGGGGCGGATGAAGCCGCCGAGGTGGTCAAGAAGGTGGCTGAGGCTATTGATGTTCCCCTCATCGTCTGGGGAACGGCTAATCATGAAAAAGATACCGAGGTCTTGAGGAAGGTGTGTGAGGTTTGCCAGGGTAAAAATCTGATTATCGGACCAGTTGAGGAGGGAGACCACAAAAAGATTGGTGCTGCCGCTATTGGCTATCACCACACGGTGGTGGCGTCAACGCCTATAGACGTAAACCTGGCCAAGCAGCTTAATATTCTTCTGGGCAACCTGGGCGTCCCTGATGAGCTGATTGTAATGGACCCCACTGTCAGCTGCATCGGCTATGGCATTGAGTATTGTTACTCAGTAATGGAGAGAATGAGGATGGCCGGGCTGACCCAGCAGGATGAAAAGCTCCAGTTTCCTCTCATTTGCAATATATCTAAAGAGGCATGGAAGACCAAGGAAGTGCATCTTGCCGATGGTGAGCTTAATATGGGGGATGCCAAGAGGCGGGGGATTTTATTAGAAGCAATGTCAGCCATGGTTCTGGTTCTGGCTGGGGGAGATGTGCTCGTTATGAGGCATCCCGAAGCAATAAAGTTGGTTCGGGGGATGATAGCTGAGTTAGCCGCGAAATAATTAGAGATTGGAAGGGGTGATATAAGATGGCAGAAGAGACTAAGAGTGTTGATAGCGCCAGTGTTAGGATGATTGAAAAAGCAGCCGCTGATGGGGCGAATACTGCCTTTGACCGGGCGGAAACGATGAAGCCCTGTCCCATAGGTATGGTTGGCAGTTGCTGCAGGAACTGTGGAATGGGACCCTGCCGGGTGCCCCTGCCCAAAGGGAAGGAGGAAACCCCTGAGGAGAAACAGAAAAGAAGGGGCGTCTGCGGGGCAACTGCTGAGACCATCGCTGCTCGTAATTTCATCCGGATGATAGCTGGTGGGGCGGCTGCCCACTCCGACCACGGTCGAGGGGTGGCTGAGCTCTTCCTGGCGGTAGCTAAGGGGGAAGCTCCAGGCTATGAGATAAGAGACGAGCAGAAGCTGCTACAGGTAGCCTTGGATTGGGGTGTTGAAATCGGCGACCGAAGTAACCAGGAAATAGCTGTTGACATCGGCGAGATAGCCCTGAACGAGTTTGGTAAGCAGGAGGGCGAAGTCTTATTTCTGAGAAGGGCGCCATTGAAGCGTCAGGAGTTATGGCGGAAGCTGGGGGTTGCCCCTCGGGGCATAGATAGAGAGATTGTGGAGATAATGCATCGCACTCATATGGGAGTTGACCAGGATTACTACAATTTGCTCAAACAGGGGACAAGGGCAGCTCTAGCTGATGGCTGGGGTGGCAGTATGATTGCCACCGAACTCCAGGATATCCTTTTTGGCACGCCGGCGCCAGTCCTGGGTAGAGTGAATCTGGGAGTGCTCAAGAAGGACGAGGTAAATCTCGTCATCCATGGTCATGAGCCGCTACTTTCCGAGATGATTGTGGCTGTGGCTCAAGAGCCAGAGATGATAGAACTGGCTAAGTCTAAGGGGGCTAAGGGGATAAACCTGGCGGGGATATGCTGCACCGCCAACGAGATATTGATGCGCCATGGCGTGCCGCTAGCCGGCAATATGCTGCAACAGGAGCTGGCTCTGGTTACCGGGGCGGTGGAGGCTATGGTGGTGGATGTCCAGTGTATTATGCAGTCCCTGCCCGATATTGCCCAGTGCTACCATACCAAGATTATCACCACTTCACCTAAAGCCAAAATTGCTGGCGCTATGCATATTGAGTTTGACGAGCACAATGCCATAGAGTCAGCCCGGGCTATAGTCAGGACTGCCATTGAGAATTTCCCCAATCGGGGGAGCAACATTGACATCCCCGAGGAGCAAGCTGACCTGGTGGCGGGGTTCAGCCATGAGACCATTAACTACCTGCTGGGCGGTCTCTTCCGGGCTTCCTACCGACCACTGAATGACAACATCATTAATGGCCGGATAAGGGGGGTGGCTGGGGTTGTCGGCTGCAATAACCCCCGGGTTACTCATGATGCCATCCACCTGACAATGATTAAAGAATTGATAAAGAACGACGTGTTGGTGGTTCAGACCGGGTGTAGTGCTATGGCGGCGGCTAAGGCGGGACTGATGACCCCTGAAGCTGCTGCCCAATATGCCGGCGAAGGATTGGCTTCGGTATGCGAAGCCGTTGGTATTCCCCCGGTGCTCCATCTTGGTTCCTGTGTGGATAACAGCCGAATATTGATGGCAGCGACCGCCATGGTGAAAGACGGCGGCTTGGGCGACGACATCAGTGACCTGCCGGTAGCCGGGGCTGCCCCGGAGTGGTACAGTGAGAAGGCAATCTCCATCGGCCAGTATTTCGTTGCTTCCGGGGTATTCACCGTCTTTGGCGTTAACTGGCCGACTCTGGGCAGTAAAGAGGTGACCGATTTCCTTTTCAAGGACTTTGAGGGCATATATGGCGGGATGTGGGCTTTTGAGCCGGACCCGATTAAGGCTGCCCAGCTTATGATTGCCCATATTGACAAGAAGCGTAAGGCTCTGGGCATCGATAAGGCAAGAGAGCGAGTGCTCTACGATATGGCGATGAGAAGGGAGCTGGAAGCAGTTTAAGCGCTAGATTGGAGGGTTTGAGATGTCTAAGATTATTGCCTCAGCAGCTATTAGAGGGGCTTACAAGATTGTAGGGCAAGCGGAGAAGAAGTGGCAGGAGGCAATGGAGAAGTGGGGGGCCAAAGAACCGGTGGGCTTCCCCAATACTGCCTATTATCTGCCGATAATTTATGGAATCTTGGGGACTAAGGTGGAAAAACTGGGTGATATGGAGCCGGTGTTGAAGCGGTGCCAGTCCTTATTGCCACCACCGGTAAGGGAGGAGCATCCTCTGCCTTATCTGGCGCCAGCCCTTGATGCCGGTATGGCCACCTTCTTTGCCGAGGAGATTATAGAAGCCATAAGGTATCTGGAACAGCCTGACTTTTACACTAAACAGGAAGACCCCACCGACAGTAATATCTGGCTGGGTGCTGCCGATGATGTCATCCTGAGAAAGAGGGGGATTGAATTTGTTGATGGCACTGCCCCTGGCTTTGCTGCCATCGTTGGTGCTGCCCCGACCAATGAGATAGCCGTGAACATCGCCCGTGAACTTCAGAAGGTCAACCAGTATATCTTTATGTGTGCTGAGTATAATGGGAAGAGGTTCTCGGAGCAGCTGGTGGAGGCGGGGGTGCAGATTGGCTGGCCAACCCGTCTGGTCTCTTTTGGTCCGGATGTTAGCGCCGCTGTCTTCGCTATGGGCTTTGCTACCAGAGCGGCTATGTCCTTCGGTGGCATTGAGCCCGGCGATTTCAGAAAAATCCTCATCTATAACAAAGACCGCATTTTCGCCTTTGTTTTGCCCCTGGGCTATGTTACCGATGAGTGGTACGCTAATGCAGCCGGAGCAGTCAATTGGGGATTCCCCACTATTGCCGATACCCCAATACCCGAGGTTTTGCCTACTGGTATCTGCACCTATGAGCACGTTGTCTCCAACATTCCCCACGATAAGATAGTCGCCAAAGCTATAGAGGTAAGAGGGCTGAAGGTTACCGTGGCTGAGGTGCCGGTTCCAGTAGCCTATGGTCCTGCCTTTGAGGGGGAGAGGGTGCGGGGGGAGGATATTTATCTAGAGTGTGGCGGTGGCAGGACATCGATGGTGGAGTGGGTTACTACCAAGCGAATGGATGAAGTGGAGGATGGGAAGATTGAGGTGGTTGGTCCGGAGATAACTGACGTCCCAGCTGGTTCCAGGTTGCCTCTGGCAATAGCGGTAGAGGTTGCCGGAAGGGAGATGCAGGAGGACTTTGAACCTATTCTGGAGCGCCAGATTCACCACCTGGTAAACTATGCCCAGGGGTTGATGCACATCGGGCAGAGGGATATTGCCTGGTTGCGGGTGGCGAAACAGGCGGTGGAGAAAGGCTTCAGGCTACACCACATCGGCGATATCCTTCATGCCAAGCTACATCAGGATTTCGGTCGGATATTCGATAAAGTACAGGTAAGACTCTATACCGAGGAGGATAAGGTAAAGGAAGTAGTGGAAAAGGCGAAAGCGGTATATAAGGTTAGGGATGCCCGAATTGAGGGCATGACTGACGAAGGTGTTGATATCTATTATTCCTGCACCCTTTGCCAGTCCTTTGCTCCAGGACATGTCTGCACCATCAGTCCGGAGAGGACCGGTCTTTGCGGCTCCTATAACTGGATGGACTGCAAAGCCTCCTACGAAATTAATCCCACCGGGCCCAATCAGCCGGTGGAAAAAGGGGAGTGTCTTGACCCCAAGCTCGGGCAGTGGAAGGGGGTAAACGAGTTCATATACAAAGCCTCTCGCCAGAAGATAGACCATTATAACTTTTACAGTATCGTCCATGACCCTATGACTACCTGCGGCTGCTGTGAGTGCATTGCGGCTGTCCTTCCCCTATGCAACGGGGTAATGACGGTAAACCGGGAGTACACCGGAGAGACCCCCTGTGGGATGAAATTCACCACCCTGGCCGGGACTATTGGCGGTGGTTTGAGCACCCCGGGGTTCGTCGGGCACGGCAAGTATAATACCTGCCAGAGAAAGTTCATCATCGGTGATGGTGGTATAAAAAGGATAGTCTGGATGCCCAAGATGCTGAAGGAGGAGATTGCCGAGCGGCTTAAGGCGAGGGCTGAGGAGGTTGGCGTTCCTGACCTGCCGGATATGATTGCCGATGAGACGATTGGCACCACCGAAGAGCAGATTCTCCCCTTCCTTCAGGAAAAGGGGCATCCGGCACTCACTATGGAGCCAATACTGGGCTAGGAAGGAGCATACGAAAGATGGCGCTTACCGGGATTGAGATATTTAAGCTACTGCCCAAGACTAACTGTAAGGAGTGCGGCGACCCTACCTGTCTTGCCTTCGCCATGAAGTTAGCCGCCGGTAAGGCAGACCTGAGTGCCTGTCCCTATGTCTCCGAGGAAGCCAAAGCCAAACTGATGGAGGCGGCAGCCCCCCCCATTTTGCCGGTTACTATTGGCGTTGGCGATAGGGCACTGAAGATTGGCGGTGAGACGGTTATGTTTCGCCATGAAAAAAGGTTTGAGAATCCCCCCGGTTTTGCCCTCCTTATCAGTGACAGCCTTGATGACACTGAGATTGACCGTAGACTGAAGAGGTTTAATAACCTTCAGTATGAGAGGATAGGTCTTATCCTTCGGGGCAATCTGGTGGCGGTGAGGGCTGACTCGGGTGACGGCGCCAGATTTGAGGCGGTAGTGAATAAGGTAACGCAGAATACCGATGGCGGCATTATCTTGATGAGCGATAGTCCCGATACCCTGGCGGCAGGACTCGGGGTCTCGGCCGACCGCAAGCCATTGCTCTATGCCGCTACTGAGGAGAATCTGGATAAGGTAGCGGAACTGGCTAAAGAAAACTCCTGCCCGGTGGCGGTAAAAGCCTCCAGCGTGGAGAAACTCGTTGAGTTGACCACTAAATTAACCAATGCCGGGGTTAAGGAGATGGTCATTGATTCTGGCTCGCGTAATCTACGCCAGGCATTTGAGGACCAGGTAATCATCAGGAGTGCCGCTTTAGCCAAGAAATTCCGCCCTCTGGGCTTCCCCACTATCGTTTTCCCTGCTGAGATGACTGATGACCCGATGAAGGAGGCGGTAATTGCCTCCATTTTTGTGGCTAAGTATGGCGGAATTATCGTCCTTTCCGATTTTCAGGGGGAAAGCCTCTTCCCCTTGCTGGTGGCAAGGCTGAATATCTATACCGACCCCCAGCGACCGCTGGCAACCAAGGAGGGTATCTACGAGATTGGTAGCCCCAATGAAAACTCCCCGGTGCTTATCACTTCCAACTTTTCTCTCACCTATTTCATCGTCTCCGGTGAGATAGAGACCAGCCGTGTTCCCAGCTGGCTTCTGGTCAAGGATACCGAAGGGCTTTCGGTGGTGACTGCCTGGGCGGCGGGGAAATTCGTTGCCGATGCCATTGCTCCCTTCGTTAAGAAGTCGGGCATTGCCGATAAGGTCAAGCATCACAAACTGGTGATTCCAGGGGCGGCTGCCGCTGAGAGTGGCGGCTTGGAAGAGGAGCTACCCGGCTGGGAGATTCAGGTTGGTCCCAGGGAGGGGTCTAATATTCCCGCCTACCTAAAGGCATGGAAACCATAGGAGCCAGAAATATGATTCTTATTGGCGAGAATCTGAATATAATGTCGCAGACCATCGGCCCGGCACTGAGGGAGAGGAATCCCAAGCCTATCCAGGAACTGGCTAAGGCTGAGACTGAGGCGGGCGTTGATTATATTGACCTTAATATTGGTCCTGCCCGCAAGGCCGGGGACGAGCTAATGGAGTGGGTGGTGAAAACAGTGCAGGCGGTTACCGATAAGCCTTTATCCCTGGATACCACCAACCCGGTGGCTATGGAGGCGGGGCTGAAAGTGGCTAAAGGCAAGGCATTGATTAACTCTATCTCCCTGCAACCGGATAGGCTGGAGCAGGAATTGCCCTTGGTTAGGAAATACAATGCCTCCATGATAGGACTTCTGTGGGGGGTAGAGGGGATGCCCCGTGATGCTAACGAGCGGGCTATGCTTGCCGTTGACCTCATGTATAAAGCCAACGAGCTAGGTATTGCTAATGAGGATATCTGGATAGACCCTATTCTTACCCCGGTATCGGTGGAGATAAACCAGGTAAAGTCCTGTTTTGAGTTTATGAGCATGCTGAAAGATATTGCCCCCGATTGTAAATCTACCATCGGGTTGTCCAATATCTCCAACGGCACCCCCACCCACCTCAGGCCTTATCTAAATCGGACCTGTATGATAATGCTTATGAAGTACGGGCTGTATTCGGCAATAGTTG
>CAZHLO010000028.1:0-8188 GCA_964533385.1 uncultured Dehalococcoidales bacterium
GGTGTCCCTGTTCACCCTGCCCGTGGGCGAAAGAGCCAAGTCGCTAAGACAAGTGGAGCGGGGCTACAAATTTCTGCTGGGGAAAAATATAGACCGCAAGGGGCTAATCTGCGCTCTGGGTGGTGGGGTAGTCGGTGATGTCGCCGGCTATATCGCCGCCACCTACCTCCGGGGAATTGATTACATTCAACTACCAACCACCCTCCTTGCCCAGGTAGATAGCAGCATCGGCGGCAAGGTGGGAGTCAATTTCGAGGGGAAAAAGAACATGCTCGGCAGCTTCTACCAGCCAAGAACCATTATCTGCGATATTGCCCTTCTGAAATCTTTACCCCCAGCCGAGAGGCAAAACGGCATGGCTGAGGTAATAAAATACGCCCTGGCTATGGACGAGGAGTTATTCCGTATCCTTGACCAAAAGGGAGAAAAATTTACTACCGCTGAATTAAAGGATATTGTTATGCAGTGTTGCCATCTGAAAGCCGGCATAGTAGAGGTGGACGAGACGGAGCAGAGCGGACAGCGAGCCATACTCAACTTCGGTCATACTGTTGGTCATGCCCTAGAAGCCACCACTAAATTGCAAGGACTGAGCCACGGTAAGGCGGTGGCTATCGGCATGATAGCCGCCGCCAGAATAAGCCAAGAGGTCGGCATGCTTGACCGAAGCAACGTTCATAGAATTGAAAACCTGCTGCTAAAGTTCGGCTTGCCCACCAGTTGTCAGGGAGTAAATCTGGAGGACTTGCTTGAAGCCATCCGTTTTGATAAGAAAACAACCCTCGGGCAGACCGGCTGGGTGCTACTCAAGGGCATTGGCAAGGGAATAGCCAACCAGCCGGTAGCAGAGGGTATAATCAGAAAAGTTCTTATGGAGATATGCCGATGAAAATCCTGGTGATTAACGGTCCCAATCTGAATATGCTTGGCAAAAGAGAAGCCAGGCACTACGGCACCGATACCCTGGCATCGATAGAGCAGGCACTTATTAAGAAGGGAAAGGCACTGGGCTGCGAACTTACTTTCTTCCAGTCCAATCACGAAGGGAGTATTATTGACTTTATCCAAGAGAAGGCGACTGAAGCTGATGGCATCCTGATTAACCCCGGTGCCCTCACCCACTACGGCTACTCCCTTCATGACGCCCTCCTCGATTCCGGACTTCCCGTGGTTGAAGTACACCTCTCAGATATTCACGCCAGGGAGGAGTGGCGTAAGATATCAGTTATTTCCGACGTGGTCATTAAGCAGATTACCGGTCTTAAGGCACAGAGTTATTTGCTTGGGCTGGAAGCCCTGGTGAACCATATCAGGAGCCAGAAGAAAAAGTGAGAGTAAGAATCACACCATCACCAGTTAGCGGAGAAGTCTCAGCACCGCCATCAAAGAGCTATACCCACCGGGCGGTGATACTGGCCTCACTGGCGGCGGGCAAGAGCACAATCCAGAGCCCGCTAATCTCAGATGACACCCTCTATACCATTGATGCCTGCCGCTCCCTGGGGGCTGATATTGAACTCAAGGGCAACCGGCTAAAAATCAACGGCACCGGCGGCAAAATCAGGGTTGCCAATAGGCAAAGGATTTTTGTTGGCAACTCGGGGAGCACCATCCGCATGGTTGCTCCGCTGGCGGCTCTAGGTCAAGACAGGGTCGTCCTTGACGGCGATAGCCGACTGCGCCAGCGCCCGGTAGGCGACTTGCTCTCAGCGTTACAAAGCCTCGGAGTTAGCGCCCGCTCACTGGAAAGTAACGGCTACCCGCCCATCGAAATCCAGGGGGGGAAGTTTAACACGGGCGATGTTACCATTTCGGGGGAGGTAAGCTCCCAGCATGTCAGCTCGCTACTCATGATTGCCCCCTATATCAAGGACGGGCTCAGAATCAAGATTGCCGGCGGGCTCCACTCCCGACCATACATAGACATAACCCTTGATGCGATGCGAGCCTTCGGGGTTAAAGCAGCAAATCGAGACTCTTACATGGAGTTCCTGGTCAAAGGCGGTCAAGGATATAAAGCAAGGCACTACCAGATAGAAGGAGATTACTCCTCAGCCGCTTACTTCTTCGCCGCCGGTGCCATTAGCGGCAAGCCAGTAACGGTAAAAAATCTGAAAGCTGATTCCGTCCAGGGCGATAAATATCTTTTGAATATCCTGTCGCTGATGGGGTGTTCCGTTGAATACCAGAAAGAAAAGATTAAGATTTTTCGTAACAAGGAGCTTACCAGCATCACTGTAGACATGGGTGATTATCCTGACATTGTCCCGACGGTGGCGGTTGTTACCGCTTACGCCCGCGGTAAAACCAAGATAACCAATATCGGTCATCTCAGGTTCAAGGAATCCGACCGGCTCAAGCTGACCGCCGCTGAGCTGGCCAAGATGGGAATAAGAGTCGATTTGACCGATAACAGCCTGATAATTTACGGCGGAAAGCCCAGAGGAGCTGAAATTGAAACCCATAATGACCACCGCCTGACGATGAGCTTTACCATTGCCGCCCTTTTTGCCGAGGGTGTTTCCATCATCAACGGCGCTGAGGCGGTTTCCAAGTCCTATCCCCAGTTCTTCACCGACCTGGCAAAGTTAGGAGCAAAGATTGAGGAACTAACATGAATATCGTCCTTATCGGCATGAGAGGCTCGGGAAAAACAACGGTAGGTAAAATTCTAGCCCGCAAACTGGGCAGAAAGCTTGTTGAGATGGATGAGCTAATCTCCAGCAGGGCTGGGCTCACTATTCCTGAGATTGTGGAAAGGTACGGCTGGGCAAAATTCCGGGATATAGAGGAGGAGATAACCAGCGAGGTGGCAAAGCATGATAATATTATCAACGCCGCTGGCGGTGGGGTAGTAACCAGAAAACAAAATATTACCAAGCTCAAGGAAACCGGCGTGCTGGTCTGGCTCAAAGCCAGTGTTGATACCCTGATTGAACGCATTGGCCAAGACTCCGCCAGACCGCTACTGGTGGGAAGAACACAGCGAGAAGACATGGAAATAATCCTGGCGGAGCGAACGCCCCTCTACCAGAAAGCCGCCGATTTTATGGTTGATACCGAAAACCAGACGCCGCAAGAAGTAGCTGACTTAGTTATAAAATCGCTAAAGAAAATCTGCTGCCTTATCGGCGACCCAGTGGAGCACTCGCTCTCCCCCCTAATTCACAATGCCGGCTATCAGGCACTCAGCATTAACTACGTCTATATCCCATTCCAGGTCAAGTACATCAAGCAGGCGATAGAGGGCATAAGGGGACTGGGTATTCGTGGGGCAAGCATCACCCTGCCCCACAAGACCACCGCCATAAAATATATTGACCGCATTGACCCTCTGGCTGAGGAAATCGGTGCCGTCAATACCATTGTCAACGACGACGGTGTGCTAACCGGCTACAATACAGATGGCGATGGCGCGCTACAGGCATTAGAGGAAGTGACCACGCTTGACGGTAAGAAAGCAGTCCTCATCGGCAGTGGTGGCGCCGCCTCAGCCATCGCCCTCGGGCTCAAAAAAAAGGGGGTTAAATTGGTGGTCTTAAACCGCACCGAAGATAAAGCCAGAAGGCTGGCTAAAAAAGTCAATGCCGAGGGTTTTGGTGGCTTAGAGCGATTGGTGGAAATCCCCTCGGCTGATATACTGATAAACGCCACCTCGGTCGGCATGTTGCCCAAAGCAAACGAATCGCTTATTCCCAAACACCTCCTCCATAACCGCCTCACCGTCTTTGATGTTGTTTATAACCCCAAAGAGACCAGACTTTTGGCTGAAGCCAGAGAGAAAGAATGTGCTATCGTTTATGGCTACAAAATGCTGCTCTATCAGGCAGCGAGGCAGTTTGAGCTATTTACCGGGTGCCAGGCTCCGTTAAAGGTTATGGAGTCCGCCTTAACTCAAGCCTTGGAAGGAGAAAAACATGTTACGCATTTTGACCGCCGGTGAATCCCACGGCCCCGCCTGCATAACCATTATTGAAGGAATGCCCGCCGGAGTTAGAGTCCGCGTTGAGGATATCAATCAAGACCTCAAGCGCCGCCACTCCGACTTCGGTCGTGGGGGGAGGGGAAAAATTGAAGAAGACAAAGCCGAAATCCTCTCCGGCGTCCGCTATGGTAAGACGCTGGGCAGCCCGATTACGCTTATAGTAAAAAATCTGGACTTTGCTAACTGGCAGGACGAGATGAGAATTGAGGAAACCGAAAAGCCAGCGGCTAAGGTGACCACACCCCACCCTGGCCATGCCGATTTAGCCGGTGCTATAAAGTATGGACAGGACGATATCAGAAATATCTCCGAGAGAGCCAGCGCCAGAGAAACAATAGGCAGAGTTATGGCAGGAGCCGTCGCTAGAAAACTGCTATCGGAATTCAACATCAGGCTCGCCAGCCACACCATCCAGATAGGCCCGATAAAACTAACTCGCCGTCCCTCTAACTTTGAAGAGGTAACCAAAGTCTTTGAAACCGACCCCGATATAAGGTGCGTTGACCAAGAAACTTCCCAGAAAATGAAACAGGCAATCCTTGAAGCTCGCACCAAAAAGGATACCCTAGGTGGGGTGGTTGAGGTTATCGCCACCGGCGTCCCCGCTGGTTTAGGCAGCGTTATGCACTATGACCGCCGGCTTGACGGCAGGATTGCCCAAGCCCTGATGAGCATCCCCTCGGTGAAAGCGGTGGAGATAGGCAACGCCATTCAGGGAGCGGCTATGTTCGGCTCCGAGTTCCAGGACCAGATTGCATATAAAAGTCATCGCTTTACCCGCCAGACCAATAATATGGGCGGCATAGAAGGCGGTATGAGCAACGGCGAGGACATCATTTGCCGTGTTTACCACAAGCCGCTCTCAACCCTCGGCGCTCCGGCAAAGACTATAAACATCACCACCCACCGCCCGGCGCTAACCACAGTTGAAAGGTCAGATATTTGCGCTGTCCCCAGAGCCGGCGTCATCTCGGAAGCAATGCTGGCTCTGGTTCTGGGAGAGGCAATGATGGAGAAGTTCGGCGGCGACCATATAGACGAGATGAAGCGCAACTTCAATGCATATATGTCACAGGAGAAAAGCTTATGATGCTACCCGATGAAAAGGGCTACTTCGACGACTACGGCGGGCGGTTTGTCCCCGAGACCCTCATGCCTGTCCTCGATGAACTGGCAACAGCCTATAACCAGGCAAAAGCTGATGACGCCTTCTGGGCTGAGTTTGAATCACTGTCCCGCGACTATTCGGGGAGACCAACGCCCCTCTATTTCGCCAGAAGGCTGACCGAGCACTGCGGTGGCGCCCGCATCTTCCTCAAGCGAGAAGACCTGGCTCACACCGGCGCCCATAAGATTAACAACGCGCTTGGTCAGGGTCTCCTTGCCCAGAGGATGGGCAAGCGCCGCATAATCGCCGAAACTGGAGCCGGCCAGCACGGCGTAGCCACTGCCGCTGTCTGCGCCAAGCTGGGGCTGGAGTGCATGGTCTACATGGGTGAGGAGGACATGCGCCGCCAGTCCCTCAATGTCTTTAGAATGAGGCTGATGGGCGCTGAGGTTAGACCAGTTTCCAGCGGTAGTAAAACCCTGAAGGATGCCATCAACGAGGCGATAAGAGACTGGGTGACCAACCCCGCTAATACCTATTACCTTCTGGGCTCAGTCGTTGGTCCCCACCCCTATCCCACGATGGTGCGCGACTTCCAATCGGTAATCGGCAAAGAAACAAGACAGCAGATTCTGGCTGAAGGCAACCGCCTCCCCGACTATATCATCGCCTGCGTTGGCGGTGGCAGTAACGCCATTGGCATCTTCTATCCCTTCCTCAACGATAAGGAGGTCAAGCTTATAGGGGTGGAGGCGGCGGGGAGGGGGCTTAAAACCAGGGAGCATGCCGCCCCACTGATGGCAGGAAAAGTCGGTGTTCTCCACGGGACAAAATCCTATATTCTTCAGAATAAAGATGGGCAGATTAGAGAGACGCACAGCATCTCTGCCGGGCTGGATTACCCCGGTGTCGGCCCCGAACACAGCTACCTCAAGGACAGCGGGCGTGCCACCTATGTCGCGGTAACCGATGAGGAAGCCCTCAAGGGCTTCCAGCTATTATGTAACACCGAAGGCATCACCCCCGCTCTGGAACCGGCTCACGCCATATTCTATGCCGCTAAGATAGCCGGCTCATTAGAGAGGGAGCAAATTATCATAATTAATCTTTCCGGGCGCGGTGATAAAGACATGGACATAGTCGCTCAAGCGCTGGGGGTAAAGCCATGAGCAAAATCACCTCCGCCTTCAGCCCGCCGGGGTATAAAACCCTTATCCCCTATGTCACTGTAGGTTACCCCAGTATTGAAGCCACCCTCAAGGCAGTCCCCCTTCTGGCTCAAAACGGCGCTGATATCGTGGAGCTGGGAATACCCTTCTCCGACCCCTTAGCTGATGGCGTCACCATACAAAAGTCCAGCTTTCATGCCCTGCAGAACGGAGTTACCCCCCAGCTCTGCCTTGAGCTAGCCAAAGAGCTAAGCCGCAAGGTCAATATACCGCTGGTGTTTATGACCTATTTCAATCCAGTCTTCAGCTACGGTCTTAAAGCATTCTGTGCTGCCTGCGCCGACTCTGGTATTTCCGGCTTAATCATCCCCGACCTGCCCCCTGATGAAGGCACCGAGCTAGAGGCTATCAGCTATAGACAGGGGCTTGACCTCATCTACCTCCTGGCACCGACCAGCACTGAGAAGCGCATCAGGCTGGTCGCTGAGAGGTCACGCGGATTTATCTACCTGGTTTCAGTAACCGGGGTTACCGGGGTAAGGGACAGACTACCGGCGGATTTGGCAGCATTTGTCACCAGAGTGAAAAAGGTAGCCACCCAGCCCCTCTGCGTTGGCTTCGGCATATCCACCCCACAGCAGGCAAGGCAGATAGCCCGTATTGCCGATGGCGTCATTGTTGGCAGCCGCCTAATTCAGCTTATGGAAACTGGGGATAACTCCCTATCGCCGGTCAGCCATTTCATAAAAAGGCTAAGGCGCGCCCTTGACCAGCCCCTGGTGGAGCCGAGGGGATTCGAACCCCTTACCTCCTGAATGCAAATCAGGCGTTCTCCCAACTGAACTACGGCCCCCATTCAGGGGTATTATAGCAACAAGAAAACCTGTTCGCAATTTGCCGAATATAGCCGCTTCTGTTCCCCCTAGTCAAATAGCTCAGGGTGAAGGATTCTTGCTAGCTCCTCCAGACCCTGGACAATCCTCGGTCCGGGACGGCTAACCAGGTCGCCATCAATAAGGAAAACATTGCCCTGACTAACCGCCCTCATCTCTCCCCAGATAGGGTGTTCTTCTAGCGTCTCTATGGTTACC
The DNA here is from genome assembly GCA_964533385.1 of uncultured Dehalococcoidales bacterium. Taxonomy (GTDB): domain Bacteria; phylum Chloroflexota; class Dehalococcoidia; order Dehalococcoidales; family BS750m-G39; genus CAZHLO01. Next base: position 7,354 of record CAZHLO010000028.1, read on the forward strand.
GTGGGCACGCCCCCGGTCATGGTCTGAATTATAATAACACCCGGGTCAGAGCCAACTACCTCCTCAATGCTGAGTTGTGCCCAGGCGCTCGGGGCTTCGGCAGCAATATTCTCCCCGCCCGCCATAGTGATAAGAGCATCAATAAAGGAACCGGGACCGGCGGTCCAGGGCATGGTCAGGTCAGTGGCATCAACGATAAAGAAGACGCTAACCTTGGGAGCACCCTCCACCACATCAAGAACATAGTCTATGCTATCCTGCATACTGTCAATAAGTTCCTCGGCTTTGTCCTCGGTGCCAGTAACCATGCCTATCAGTTCAATGTCTTTAAGGATGCCATCAATATCCTTGGGGTCTATAATGATATATGTCATGCCCAGAGCCTCAAGCTCGCTATTGAGTTGCTCATGCTCCACGGTAAAAACCAGGTCAGGCTCCAGTTCCACCAGCTTTTCTATAGATGGGGAATAAGCACTCCCAATCTTTGCTTTTGACTGGGCTTCCGCAGGATAGTCACAAAAGTCACTGACCCCCACCACCTTCTCCCCCAGCCCCAGGGCGAAAAGAATCTCGGTAATACTCGGCCCAAAGGAGACAATCCTCTGTGGAACCTCTTCTATAGTCACCCCCCTCCCCGTATCATCGGTATAAGTTCCTGGCTGAAACTCAGCTTGGCAGCCGATAGTCATGCCAGCTAATAGGCTTAATAAAATAACAAAAACGCCCAATAGCTTCACTTTCATAGAAAATTTACCTCCTGCTATTATTAGCCAAAATTAATCCCCCTCTCCTTACAGGCAAGGGGGAATCCTTTAGCACCCTCTGTGCATTATCC
>CAZHLO010000029.1:0-8103 GCA_964533385.1 uncultured Dehalococcoidales bacterium
AGTATGATATCAGCTCTATGAAGTTCCTGTGGTATGGTGCCTCACCCATGCCTTTAGAGGTATTAAAGAAAGGGATGAAGGTTTTCGGCCCTATTTTTGCCCAAGGGTACGGACAGAGTGAAAGTGGCCCAGCCATTTCTCACCTATCGAAAGAGGACCACGATGTTCTGGATAAACCTGAGAAAGAACAGAAGAAGCTCACCTCGGCTGGGCGGCCTGATATCGGGGTGCAGGTCAGGATTGTGAATGAAAAGGGTAACGATGTCAAGCTTGGTGAAATGGGCGAGATAATAGTCCGGAGCAATCACATCATGGTTGAATACTGGCACAGGCCCGATGATACACGGGCTAACATCGTTGACGGCTGGCTTCATACCGGGGATATAGGCTACTACGATGAGGAAGGCTATATTTATATTGCCGACCGGAAGAAGGATATGATTATTACCGGCGGGGAGAACGTCTATCCCAGGGAAGTGGAGGAGGTTTTATACCAGCATCCGGCGGTTCTGGAGGCGGCGGTCATCGGTATCCCTGACCCATACTGGGTAGAAAAGGTTCACGCTGTAGTGGCCACCAAAAAGGGAGCCAGCGCTACTGCCGAAGAGCTTATCGCCTTCTGCAAAAAGCACATCGCCAGTTATAAGGCACCAAAGTCGGTTGAGTTCATTGATGCCCTGCCCAAGAACCCTTCGGGCAAGATTTTGAAGCGCGAGCTGAGGGAGAAGTACTGGAAGGGGACACAGAGAAGGGCTTAATAGCTGGCGTTCCTATAATGTAAGGCAGAGTCAATCCTTAAGCAGCAGGACAATGAAAACCCACAAAGTCAACTTTGAGCCTCTGGGTCGAAGCGGGCGCTGCCGAACCAATGAGTCTCTTCTGGCTTGTGCTCACCGGCTGGGGGTGGGCATTATTAGCCTATGCGGCGGGAAAGGGAATTGCCAGTCCTGCCGGGTGCAGGTATTAAGTGGAACCGTATCAGAACCAACCGCCAATGAGCGGAAAGCCTTTTTCCGCCAACAACTTAAGGAAGGCTGGCGTCTTGCCTGCCAGACCTATCCCACCAGCGATTGCCGATTGAACCTGCCTCCGGACTCGCTGACCAGCCTGCAGCGGGTCCAGGTAGAGGGACAGGAGGTAGCCGTTCCTCCCGAGCCAATTGTTAGTGCCTACCAGGTTAAACTGTCAATTCCATCCCTGGCTGACCCTCAGGCTGATGCTGACCGCCTGCTCAAGGTATTAAACCGCCAATACCACTTGCATTGCCACGCCATTGATATTAGTGCCCTGCGTAAGCTATCGCCACAGTTGCGCTCCTGGGACTGGCAATGCCGGGCTTCGGTTCGGGCTGGTGAAGTAATCGCCTTTGGCCCCTGGCCCAGCCGCCAACTGGGGCTGGCGGTGGACCTGGGTACCTCCAAGATATCTGGCTATCTGGTTGACCTCGGTAGTGGTCAGACTTTAGCTGCCAAAGGAGTTACCAATCCTCAAGCTAGCTATGGGGCAGACATTATAAGTCGTATCTCTTATGCCATGAAATCGCCGGGTAAGGGGGTGCGGTTGCAGAAACTGGTGGTGAAAGCAATCAACCAGCTGGTTATTGACCTTTGCGCTGAGGCTGGTGCTGAAGCCGAGGAAATTGTTGAGGCGGTAGTCGTCGGCAATACTGCCATGCATCACCTGCTTGTTGGTCTGCCGGTAAGGCAACTGGCTCTGTCCCCCTTTGTCCCGGCGGTAAGCCGGGCGCTGGATATTAAGGCGAGCAACCTTGGCTTGCACCTTGCTCCGGGGGCTTACCTGCACCTGCTGCCTAACATCGCCGCCTTTGTCGGTGCCGACCACACTGCAGTACTGCTGGCGACACTGGACGACAAGAGCCGAGGGATGACAGTAGCCATAGACATCGGAACCAATACCGAGGTTTCTCTAATAGATAAGGGTAAGATAGTTGCCACCTCCTGCGCTTCCGGTCCCGCCTTTGAAGGGTGGCATATCAAAGATGGTATGCCGGCGGCCAGTGGCGCCATAGAACGGCTACGAATAGTAAATGATAGCATCCAATACCAGACCATTGATGGAACGCCGGCGATTGGTATTTGTGGTTCCGGCATCCTGGATGCTATGGCTCAGCTCTACCTGGCTGGGGTGCTGGATAAGGATGGCAAGATGGCACAGAACCACCCTCGGGTGCGTTTTGAAGATGAACACCTGGAGTTCGTGCTTGTCAGCGAGAAAGAGCGAGACGTGCGCCGGGCTATCGTTATCACCCAGCAGGACGTGCGAGAATTGCAACTGGCTAAGGCGGCTATTCGCACCGGCATCCAGGTTCTCCTGGAAGCGTCCGGTCACGGTGAAGAGGAAATCCAGAAGGTGATAATTGCTGGAGCTTTCGGCACCTACATCGATGTTGCTAGCGCCATAGCCATCGGCATGTTGCCATCGCTACCTCTAGGCCGCTTCCAGCAGGTGGGGAACGCTGCCGGCACCGGAGCCAGGCTGGCTCTAATCTCCCTTAGTAAGAGAGGCGAGTCACAAAAAATAGCCTCCAGAGTCCGTTATATTGAACTGGCTAATGTTCCCAGTTTTAACCAGATTTTTATTCAGGCAAGCTATCTGGGTAGGTTCCGGCTGAGACAAGGCAAAAGGGAGGTGGTTGAGTGATGGAAACCAGGATATCAAGCGCTACTAAAGAAGTAATAGTCAGTGATGAGCGGCCAACAGTGCTTATTGGCGAGCGTATTAACCCTTCGGGCAAGAAAAAACTGGCTGAGGCTCTGAAAGCGGGGAATCTGGATATTGTCCGTAAGGAAGCTCGGGCTCAAGCTGAGGCCGGGGCGGACATTCTCGATGTCAACGTGAACATATTCGGTGTGGACGAGGTAACCCTGCTCCCCCAAGCAGTGCAGGCGGTGATGGAAACAGTAGATATACCTCTCTGCCTTGACAGTGCCAACCCGGAGGCATTGGAGGCAGCTCTCAAAGTCTACAAGGGCAAGCCGCTCATTAACTCGGTCAGTGGTGAGGAACACTCCCTGGCTAAGGTTCTGCCCCTGGTCAAAGGCTATGGCACCGCCGTTGTCGGTCTGGTGCAGGATGATGAAGGTATTCCCCATGACGCCAAGCGGCGGGTAGTCATCGCCCGCAAAATAGTGGAACGGGCTGAGGCGGCAGGTATCCCTCGCGGTGACATCATCATTGATTGCCTGAGTTTAGCGGTGGGGGCTGATGTGACCGCGGGAGAGGCAACAATAGAGGCTGCTCGCTTGATTAAAAAGGAACTGGGGGTGAACCTGACACTAGCCGTTAGCAACATCTCCTTTGGCTTGCCCGACCGCGAGTTGCTTAATAACGCCTTTGTGGCTATGGCTATTGCCGCCGGTGTGAACTGCGTTATTGCCGATGTGAATAAGGTGCGCCCAGCCGTCTTGGCAGCTGACCTGATTCTGGCTCACGATAAATACGCCCGACGCTATACTGAAAGTTACCGCCAGCGTCAGAAGCAGGCTGAGAAATAAAGCATGGTCTACTGTAAGCTATCTGTGGTATCATAGAGAACAATATGCTGCACTTTGCTCAAAGGGGGGCAAAGTGCGCCAACTAAGAAACCAAGGAGGCAAAGATGGGCAGGTTAGACGGTAGAGTAGCTATTGTCACCGGCGGTGCCAAGGGCTTGGGCAAGGCTTTTTGTTTTGCCCTGGCTAAAGAGGGGGCTAAGGTAGTAATGGCGGCTCACCACTTTGACACCGATGAGGCAAAGCAGGCGGGTAAAGAAATAGAAAGTAAAGGCGGGCTGACTTTAGAGGTTGATGTTACCGACGAGGAAAGCACCAAACTCATGGCAGAGAAGGCGATAGAAAAATTTGGCCGGATTGATATCCTGGTCAACAACGCTGCCTACTACTACGGGGTGTCGAGGAAGCCGTTTTACGAGATTTCTTCAGAAGAGTGGGACCGGGCGCTGGATGTAGGTGCCAAGGGAGCCTGGCTCTGCGCCAAGGCAGTCTTCCCCCAGATGAAAAAACAGAATAAGGGGAAGATTATTAACCTGTCTTCCGAGGTAGCCTTCTCGCCGACCAAGGGTATGATTCACTATGTCACCTCCAAAGCGGCGGTTGTCGGCATTACCCGTGTCCTCGCCGGAGAACTGGGACAGTATAACATCTGCGTCAACGCCGTAGCTCCCGGCTACACCGATACGCCGGCGAGTTGGACTATCGGCAATGTTAGTAAGTTCGATGTGAGCACCATTCCTCTGGGGCGTGTCGGCAAACCTGAGGACATAGTCGGTGCCGTTGTCTTCTTCGCCAGTGATGATAGCGACTTTATCAGCGGTCAAACGCTGCTTGTTGATGGCGCCAGAAGGGTGCACTAAAAAATAGGTCGATAGTGAGAATGAGTTCGGGCAAATTAATATTCACGTTCGAGGAGCTGGAGCGAGGGCAAAAAAACCTGGTAGGCGGTAAGTGCGCTAACCTGGGAGAAATGACCCGAATGGGCTTGCCTGTCCCGCTGGGATTTGCTGTTTCCATTGCCATGTACCGCAAGTTTGCCGAAGAAACCGGGGTGAGGGAGGAAATTTCCCGCCATGTGAGCAGCCTCAGCGAGCTTAAAGGCCAGAACATTGCCGTCTTCGACGAATTGAGCCAGAAAATCCGGGGCATGATTGAAGACAAAAAGATGCCGGAAGGCATAAGTAAAATGATAGCTTCATACTACGAAGAACTAGGCAACAAGGTGGGAATCCCCGAAGTCGCTGTCTCGGTGCGGTCATCGGGGACAGAGAGCCGACCGGGCATGTTTGAAACCTACCTGAACGTTACCGGCGTTGAAGATTTGCTGGACAAAATCAAGAAGGTATGGGCAAGTGCTTATACTGCCCGGGCTATCGCCTTGCGGGTTAATAAAGATATACCCATCACGAGGGACGAACTCGGTGTTGCTGTCTCCAAGATGGTAAATGCCCGCTCGTCCGGCATTGGCTTCACCATAGACCCGGTCACCGGAGATGCCTCCAGGATAATAATCGACGCCAACTGGGGGCTGGGAGAAGGGGTGGTCAGCGGGGCAGAGAATGTTGACCGGTTCGTGGTGGACAAAAAGACCCTGAAAATACTAGATACTTATATTGGTAAAAAGACAAAGCAGGTAATAAACAAGAAAAGAGGGGCTGGGTGGGACGATGTACCGCTGAAGAAACGGTCAATACCATGTCTGAGCAATGATGAGATAGTAACCATAGCCAAACTAGCCCTCTTACTCGAGGAACACCTAGGCAAGCCGCAGGACATGGAATGGGCTATTGACGCTGACTCCACACCACTCAATAACCTATTTATCCTCCAGACTCGCCCGGCAAAGGTAGCCACCAAGAAACCGGGGTCGGTTACCGACCGTATGATTGACCTGATGGTGGAAAGATTCTACAGGCCCTGACCATAAATACCATTCTGCCTAGACTCAAGCTAGGTAGAGGAGAGAAGTGCCGAAGGGAAAGCAGCCGAAGGCTAAAATCTGGGATGAAACCCCAGGTTATGATTACATCGCAGAGATTGACCTCCCTGAGATGCATTCCTGGTTCCTTGACGGCACGCACAGCAGACCGCCACTAACACCCCTCTACGGATACCAATGGGTGAGATATTGTGGCCATGGGCTTAAAGTCGCTTGCACCGAGCTTAGTATCCCCACCTGCAAGGGCTGGGCGCTCCGTTTCTCAAACGGCGGTGTCTACTGTGCCTTCTACATAGTGAGAGACGAGAAGGAAATTGCCCAGCGTGAGGTCAAATTCCGCCAAGCACTGCGTCCCTGGATTGAGGACTTTGATAGCCTCTGGGCCGGTTACAAGCAGGAACTCCTGAGCATTTACGCTAAGCTCAAGGAGTTTGATGTTGATAATGCCACCAACCTTCAGCTGTGTCACCACAACTATGATTTGATGCAGGCCTATATGAGGATGTGGGAAATCCACTTTGTCGGGATGTACGCTTCATATAACGGCTGGCTACTGCTCGAGGCAATGACCAAGGAACGTTTCGCCTTGAGTGACCAGGACCCCCAGTTCCAGGACATGGTGCGAGGCTTCGACAACAAGATCTACCAGATGGACAAGAAGATGTGGGAATTTGGACAGCTCGCCATCAAAATGGGTCTGGAAGACCTCTTTAAGAGAAATAAGCCCCAATCCATCCTCACCAAACTCCAGCAGTCAAAAAAGGGTAAAGAATGGTTTAAGAAATTCATGGACTATATGAAGACTGACGATGTCGGCGGTTGGCGGATGAGGCGCTTCACTGACCTTAACGAGCCATACTGGTTGGAAGACCCAGCCACGCCCATAGGGCTGGTAAAGGACAATGTCATGAGGGGCGTCAGCTATGACCTGGAAGCTATCAGAGCCGAGATGACCAAGAAGAGAGAAGCCGCTATAGCCGCCTTCCTCAGCCGCGTGCCGTCGGATGAGAAGGACCTCTTCGAGGGACTGATACGGTTATCGGGAAAGGCAAGCTCATACAGCGAGGAGCACAACCTTTACTGTGAGCTAATGGTACAGGCCATCATGCGCCGTGGCTATCTGGCAATGGGGAGAAGGCTGGCGGAGAAAGGAACAATTGATATCGCCGATGACATATTCATGATGAACCCGGATGAAATTGACCGGGTGATGATGGTTCCTGAGGCGCATGACATGCGCTGGATAACGAGAAGGCGGAAGGCTGCCTGGAAAGAATGGCATAAGAAGCCCAATCCCGCCGTGCTTACCGACCGTGCCAGCACGGGGGAAGCAATAAGACTGGATTTGCTGCCCGCAGGAGACGCCGTTGCCATAAAGACCATTATCGGCGAAATGCCCCAGCCGAAGCCAAAGCTAAAGGCAGACCTGTGGGGTATTTGCGGCTGCGCAGGAGAGGCTGAAGGAAAAGCCTGCGTGGTGGTTGTGTATGACGACCTGAAGAAAGTACAGCGGGGCGATATCTTGGTCTGCCCCGGCACTAACCCCGCCTGGACACCGGTCTTCGGCTTGGTCAGAGGCGTAATCACCGATACCGGGGGAACCCTTTGCCATGCCGCCATCATCGGTCGGGAATATGGTGTGCCCACCATTGTAAATACACAACAGGCCACCTCAAAGATTAAATCAGGGCAGCAAATAAAGATGGACGCCACTAACGGGGCTATCTACATCCTGGATAAATACACGGCGTCTTAAAATAGAAAAACGAACTGTATTGAAGTTGCATCTACGATGTCAGAGATGATATTATATTGCAATCTGCCCACCAAAAATTAAAAGGATGGAGAGAAAATGGCGACAACAAAATACGGCAAATATATTATCACCAAACCAAAAGCTGACCTGAAACTCCCTTCTTACCGGCGTGAGGGTAGAGATATAGCCACCGCTCAGAGGACCCCTATGGTATATCTGGACGATGAGGTCATAAAAGGGGCTTTCTATGTAGAATGCGTCTGGTTCTGGGAAGGGTCGGATAAATCCGAGGTGGAAGCTCATACCCACCCTTTTGACGAAGTCATAACCTTCTTTGGCTCTAACCCGGATGACCCCCATGACCTCTGCGGCGAAGTCGAATTATGGCTGGAAGATGAAAAGCATATACTTACCAAAAGCTGTCTCGTCTTTGTTCCCAAGGGGATGAAGCACTGTCCGTTGATTATCAGGAGAGTGGACAGACCCATCTTCCATTTCACCGCCGGTCCGGCGAGCATCTACAAATAAAAAGAAAAACAGTCAGAAGGGACGATAGATGAAGTTGTTACTTCAGGGGAAGGTGGCGATTATTACCGGCTCAGCGTCAGGTATTGGCCAGGCGGGTGCCATCGCCTTCGCCCAGGAAGGCGCCAAGGTTATCATTACTGACATAAATCGCCAGGGGGGCGAGGAAGTGGTGAAGCTAATAAAGGAACAAGGTGGTGAAGCAAGCTTTGTTCTGGCGGATATGTTGGTGGTGGCTGATATTGAGCGGCTTGTTAAGAAAGCGGTTGATACTTATGGCCGGCTGGACATCTTCTGGCATAATGCCGGCATCGTCGGGCCCGACAATGTCGAAGATATCACTGAAGAGACATATGATAAAATGATGACGG
>CAZHLO010000030.1:0-7865 GCA_964533385.1 uncultured Dehalococcoidales bacterium
TTAAGACTGAATCATTGTAGTACTGGCGGGAGAAGCTTATCTTGTTCTCAGTTGAGGTCAATTGTTCCTGGAGCGCCAGGAAATTCTGATTGGCTTTGAGGTCGGGATACCTTTCCACCACTGCCAGCAGGCGGGCGAGGGCACCACTGAGCTCACCCTCAACCTTACCTCGTTCGGCGGCTCCGGCTGAAGCCGCCTGCACGGCAATATTCCGAGCCTTGGTTACTGCTTCCAGCGTTTCACGCTCGAATCTCATGTAGCCCTTAACGGTTTCTACAAGGTTAGGGATAAGGTCATGCCGCCTTTTAAGTTGGACATCTATCTGCGCCCAGGCATTTTTGGTTTGATTGCGCAGCCTGACCAGACCGTTATAGATGGCAATAAAGATAATGAGAAGAAGGACGACAATGCCAATAACAACCCAAACTGCAATCATCTATGTACCTCCATATTTACTTTTTGTCGGCGCCAGTCTATTCTCGCGCCTGGAATACTTCTTTCAGGAAAGCCTCGACCTGTTGAGCTGAACCCGATTTTTCCGAAGGCTTTCCCGGTAATTGCTTTATCAGCTCGCCAATCTCACCACCGTCAAACCACAGACCGTCTGACCTGCGGCAGACATCAATAAGTATGCTCGGTCTCTCGCCCACGACTGTTTTTCCCATTCTCTGGGCGCAGATGGGGCACCTTCGCTTCTTCTCTGCTGTCTTGGCCTCTGGAGCACTGAGCAAATTGCTGATGAACTGGTCCCGCTTCTCCAGATTGAGTGAATCCAGAAAAAGCTCCAGTTCTCCGGAATCAAACCACACCCCATAGCACTCAGGACAGTAATCAAGTTCAATTTTCTTATACTCAACTACTATCATAGTGCTCTTACAGGTAGGACATATCATTACCGTCAAACCTCGCCTGAGACCGTAAACAGTGTAAAGTCAGCAGCCAATTGTGTCAAGAGGGCGAATAGTATCCATTCTATAATTCCACTATCTGAAAAGAAGGAGTTCTACCTACCGTACGGTAGCGCTTATTGGCCTAATGCACAACCCGTCATTTTGTCACCTTAGCTTGTACCTTAAGTATAGTTCTTGTATCATGGCTAGCAATAAGTTGTTTCGTTACCACATTTGACGAAACGTGACCGTAACTACGGAGGGGCAGACAGGGCAGAGTCAATACATAGGCGCACATATGAGTGTTCATGTACCATAACAGCGGCATGACGAAGGTTCGAGCCCTGTACCTCCTACCCTTTTCACCGCTGGTTATTTATATCAGGATATTTCCATGCTATATCTGGTGGACTTCTCCGGTGGCTTTGTTCTTCCAGTAGCCCCGCTGCTGGAGCGGCCAGTTGAATTTGATAGCCCCGGGACGGGGGCAATCATTGACACAGCAGCCGCAATACCAGCATTCGTCGGGGTGAAGAATAATCGGCGGTTTGCCCTTCTGGGGATGGGGTATATAAACGTCTATCTGGCAGACTTCAACACAATGGTTGCACCCATTGCAGATATCCGGATTGAAAATCACGGGGTTGTTCGGTGTAGTGATATTAGGAATAGCGATTACTTTTTCCTGAGACATCTTTCCCTCCAAAAATCGGTTAATTGAATAGTGTTAGCCAGCAAATTATCATTTTCCCCTGTAGACACCGGTATAGTCTTTATTACGGGCTTCATACTGCTTTTTCATGTTACCCCAGAAGGTCAATGGCAATTCCCCGATTTTAACCTTGTCGTTTTCCAGCTTGATCGTGAGGAACTTGTTCCATTCTGGCGGGTCCATGGCGGGATAGTCTATCCTCTGGAAACCTAGGGGGAAGCTGCTGGCCTTGCGCGCCAGTGAAGCATGAATGATGATTTTAGCGTAAGTTAAGAGACTGACGTCTTCCAGACTGCGCATCAACTTATGTGGGTCTAAAGCGAACAGTAAGGGAACCGATTCCTCTTCGATTTTTTGCAGGGCATTAAGACCGATATTAAGAAGAGACCCGGTCTTGAATTCGCTGACATAATATTGCATGACCCGCGCGATACCGGCATGCAGTTCTTTCCATTCCAGGCCGCTACTGCGCCTGACCGGGGCATAGACTCTGGCTTTTTCTCGGTCGACTTGTTTGCGGGATATCTTTGGTTTACCGATTCCCCGAGCATACGCGGCGGCCTTCCTGCCGGCATACCTTCCGGTGGCGGCCGCATAGCTGTGGTCCTCGGGGGCGAACATCTGCGTGCCGGCGGCATATAGCCCGTCGAGACTCGTTTTCAGGTCCCAGTCCACCAGCAGGCCGCCGCCGTACCCAGCCTCTCGCCATTGCGGCAGGCTGTTGCCCTCGATAAACCTGTAGCTCTGCAGCAGGTCCCGGCTCGGGTCGTAGCCAGCCTTGTTGAAGGTATCGATGATGATTTTTGTCGTAGATTCTTCTCTCAGCATCAAATTCCAGGTAGCTCTTCTTTCAACCTCCGGCATGGCCGGGAAATCGCCGTAGAACGGCAGAGCATATTCACCCTTGAGGACACCCTGCCGGACAGCCTCCTCGACTTGCTGGGAGGCGACCATGGCTCCCGCATCTTCCCATCCCTGTATCGGGTACGGCAGCCTCTTACCGTTAGCGTCGACGAGGGGTACGTTCTCATAGCTGGCGTCACCCGCCCCGGTGTACCACTTGTGCTTGTACCCCGTCGCAATGCGCAGGATGCCGGTGCTCTCCATCTTGGTCAACTCCGCGCCGGCTTTCCAGGCCATGACCGTGCCATCCCCAGTAATGGTCCGGGATATCATGTTTGAGTATCCGCCCAGTTCGGTGCTTATCATCCATATCGATCCGGCTCCCGCTGTGGCAAGGACAGTCGCTTTGGACTTGAAAATCAAAAATTCACCTGTCCGGTTATTAAGTCCGGTCGCCCCGACCACCCGAGCCCCCTGGACTCCCTTCTCGGTCAGCAGGCTGGTCATCATCACGCGGTCAAAGATTTTGACCCCTAAGCGCTTACATTCCTTTTTTAACGCGGGTTTAAAAGTGGACCCCCAGACCCGTATCACTACGTTGTTCTTTTTCTGCTCCGGATTACTGGCAAAGATTTTACCCTTTGTTGTTTCATCCACGGGGAGATAACTGTGTATTCGGCCATAGCGAGGGGAAATCATGAGTTTGGTTTTATCGTCCCGGCCCTTGGCACCGACGTATTCATCATCGGTGTCCCGTATCTTACCGCCCATCTGTTCCATCTCGAGCAGGGTATCCCAGTCCTCGCGGCACTGTATCTGAATGCCAATGCCGTTACAGTATGGGCGGTCAGCCATGTGTTGCGCCCACTCGTCTGGGTCCACATTAGATAAAGGGTTCGCCGGGGCATTGCACCAGTGGTCGCAACCCGGCCCTCCGGCGCCACTCCTTATGGTATCTCCCTTTTCCGCCAATGTCACTCTCAACCCCTGCCTGGCGGCGCTGATAGCCGCCCAGCAGCCTGCGATACCACCCCCGATTACAAGAACATCAGTATCGATTTCCTGTTCCTGCTCGAATCGGATAGGATAAGGCCAATCTGGTGCGCGCCCTTCTTCTTTAAGATAATCATGCCATGTACTCAATTTAATTACCTCCTTCTGGACGTTTTCATATTCTTTCTGAAGTGTTACTATCTTATCAACAATTGAACTAAAGAACTAGTCTTTGTACGCAAGTTATAGTATACCTCTCTCTAGTGTGCTCCTCAAGTTTTTCGTTCCTGCACCACGTTGATAACAGAAAGCCAGATTGTTTAGCTTTAGTAATCCAGTTATTTTCATCCTTAGTACCAGCAAGTGAGCGAGGTTGCATCATAAATCTGCTTCTGTTACTATCTCATAAATGTCCCGGGGGACAAGAGTGTCTTGAGAATGACTGCAAGTCACCCCAAGATCAACGGATGCAGATTAAGTTAAGCTTTCTCGGCGCGGCACAGAATGTTACTGGGTCACAATACCTAATCGAGACCAATAACGTAAAATTTCTGGTGGACTGCGGCCTCTATCAGGAGAGGGAGCTAACCGGGCGAAACTGGGGGCCATTTGTGTTCCCTCCAGAGAGGCTGGACGCAGTACTGTTGACCCACGCCCACTTGGATCACTGCGGTCTGTTGCCCAAGCTGGTCCGGGAAGGCTTTAATCAGACTATCTACTGTACCGGGGCCACCTCGGAAATCACCCGGATAATGCTGCTCGATTCGGGAAAGATACAGGAGGAAGACGCCGATTTTAAAAGGCGCCGGCACGAAAGGGAAAGACGGAAAGGCCCCTACCCCGAGATTCCATTATACACCATGTATGACGCCGAGGCTGTCTATCCTCTGTTCTCGCCGGTTAAATACGGTCAGGCCCTCAAAATAAGCGATGGTGTTGAGGCTACCTTCTACGATGCCGGGCACGTCCTGGGCTCGTCTATGATCAGGCTGAAGATAGAACAAGACGGAGAGGCGAGAACAATCTTATTTTCTGGAGACGTTGGCCGGCGGAATAAACCGATACTTAATGACCCGACTCTCTTTGATGATGCGGACTATGTCATAGTGGAGTCCACCTATGGTGATAGAGTGCTCGACAGTCCCGAAGATGCCGCCAACCACCTCGCCGAGATTATAAATACCACCGTAAAAAAAGGCGGCAATGTGGTTATACCCAGCTTCGCCCTGGAGAGGTCGCAGGAGCTCTTGTATTATCTGAACGAATTCCGGCTCGAGGGCCGCATCCCCCACCTTATGGTCTTCGTCGACAGCCCCATGGCGGTGAGTGTCACCGGGGTGTTTGAGCATCATGCTGAACTATTTGACGAAGAAATGAAAAAACTCCTGCGCCAGGGAAAGTCACCCTTTGACTTTCCCGGCTTGAATCTGGCCGGAACCGTTGAAGAATCCAAGGCGATAAACTATATAAAAGGCAGTGCTATTATAATTGCTGGCTCCGGCATGTGCACCGGCGGCCGGATAAAACACCACCTCGTCAACAATATCCCCAGGGAGGAAAGCACCATTCTCTTTGTCGGCTATCAGGCAGCCGGCACATTGGGTCGGCAGATCGTCGATGGGGCTCAAAGGGTCAGGATACTGGGGCAATACTATCCAGTAAGAGCCAGAATAGCGCAACTCAACGGTTTTTCAGCGCATGCTGACCGAGATGGGCTTATTAGGTGGCTGTCCAGCTTGCGTAAGCCGCCAAGGCGTGTTTTTGTAACTCACGGTGAGCTTGATGCCTCTCAAAACCTGGCCGGTTTAATAAGAAGCGGCCAGGGCTGGGAAACGATAGTCCCATCATACCGGGACCAGGTTTCCCTGGATTAGAGGCTTTTCCCTAAGGTAGATTGAACAGTTCATCTTTTTGTATCCAAGATGACTTTTCCATTTGATATGCTATACTTAATATTAAGTTCTGATGGAAAATCTAATGGGGAGGTAAAAATGCCTATCGTTCATGTACACTTCTGGGAGGGTGTTGGAAAGGAAAAAGTTAAAACGATGATACGGGGTATAACAAAAGTTATCGTGGATTTGGGCGTCCCAGAACATGCTGTAAAAGTAATCATTCATGAAATTCCCAAAACGCACTGGGGCATTGGTGGTGAGCCAGCTTCAGAAAAACTCAAAGACATATCACCACCCAAGTAGCGTCTCACCTTTATGCCTTTTCCTAAACAAAGGTCACTTTTCAGTGCTGTGTTTTACCCTTGCGTGAAGCACCTTCTGTGAAGGGCATACAATCTGGCTTTTTGTTGACTAGAACAGCTACCAAGTCCTAAAATGCCAGAGTTCACTATCAGGTAATTTAGAAGACCCCAAGCCATCTGTGTATGTCCGCTGCAATGCTAATGAGGAAGTTAGTTAGCCATATACTGGTCGGCATGCTGCTTCTCTTGCTGGCAGCAGGTTGTGCCGGTGGTGAAACCCTTGCCCCACCGGGGCTACCTCCTTTCCCTGTAGAACGGCCCACCCTGGTCATCCCCGATAAATTCGAGCTGACCGAGCCTCTCACTGTTTTGCAAGACCAGAAGGTTGAGATAGATAGCAATGTCACCAACCACTCTTTCCAGAACTGCGAGGTCTGGATAGTTGGTGACAACCTAGAGGTAACTGACAGCGAGTTTATCAATAGCCACGTCTCCGTTGCCTGCAGAAGCAACATAGTTTTCGACGGGGTTATCTTCAAAGAGTTGAATCAGTACGAGGTGGCAGCCCTCAACCTCTATGAGTGCAGCGACGTGATTATCAGGAATTGCCAGTTCGTTAGCAACTATATCGGGCTGGGGGTACACGGCAGTACTGCTAAAATAGTGGCTAACAGATTTGAGGGTAATAATGACCACAATGCTCTCTTAATAGGGGAAGGTTCCTCAGCAGAGGTGGAAGGGAACTACTTTTACGGCAGTTTCCCCCACGCCATGCTGATACTGAATAGAGAAGGTTCGGCTGAAGCCAGGGTTGAAATCACCCACAACTTCATTGACCAGACTGGGGAGGATGCCATAGATTTTGAAGACTACAGAAATGCTGCCCCCAGTAATGTTTCAAATAACGTTATAACCAATAGTGGGTGGTCAGCGCTGGTTGTAGAATACAATAGTTGGGAAGCCAACATAACCATAGAAAACAACTGGATAGAAGATACCGGGATTGACTGGGAGCTGCCGACCCATCCTCTGCAGTCGGACCGGTTCCAGCCCGGCTGGGCCCACGGCATATTGGTCGAGGATTCGAGCCAGGTGCAGATTATAAATAACCGCATCCTATCGGTACCTGAAAACGGGATTGAAGTAAAGAACGGCAGAGGCGTGATAGTAGAAGGCAACGGGATAAACTGTTCTCAGGCTGGTATTGGGGTACACCAATACCAAGAGGCATCGTTACACAGGAGTTTTTCGCCCTTAGCTCAGGAAAATGCCGATGGTTCCCAAGTGACAGCTAGCGACAACATCATTTATGTGGCACAAAAGGAATACGATGTAGATGAACAGTCCCAATTGGTGGCTCAATAAATGAACGTAAGCTTAGGAGTTATAGCGTGTCACATTATGACGAAAAGTGCAATTTGTAGAAGTTAGACTGCTCATTCTTTGGATGATCATGGTCTATAGTTAGTGAGTAAAAGTTTCGCATTTTGAAGCGCAATACCTGCCACCTGAAGGACCACTCTTGCTTTTTCCAGGTCTTCGGGATCAGCCCTATATCTCGTGCAAACTCTTGCCGAGGAGGTGATAACTGTGTAATATTTAATTCACTCAATAGTGAAAACGAGGAGGATACTATGGCGATAGGAAAGGAAAAACTAATAGAGATGTATCGGACGATGGTGCGCATTAGGGCTTTTGAGGAAAGGGTGGCTAAAGAATTCGCCGCCGGAAAAATACTAGGCGCTTTTCACTTATACGTTGGTGAAGAGGCGGTAGCTACCGGTGCCTGCGCCAATCTGCGACCTGATGACTATATCACCAGTACTCATCGCGGACACGGGCATCTGATTGCCAAGGGTGGCAAGACAGACCGGATGATGGCGGAACTATATGGCAAGAAAACCGGCTACAACAAGGGTAAGGGTGGCTCCATGCACATTGCTGATATGGAGATAGGTATATTGGGCGCCAACGCCATTGTCGGTGCTGGCATACCAATTGCCGCCGGAGCCGCTCTTTCCGCCAAAATGAGGGGGACAGACCAGGTTACTATCTGCTTCCTTGGTGATGGCGCCACCAATACTGGCCGGTTCCACGAAGGGGTAAATCTGGCGGCAATCTGGAACCTACCGGTGGTCTATGTTATTGAAAATAACATGTATGCCGAGTCTACCTCTATTTCCAGTGCCTGTAAGCTAGCTAACCTTAGCGATAGGGCAAAGGCATATGG
>CAZHLO010000031.1:0-7833 GCA_964533385.1 uncultured Dehalococcoidales bacterium
CCTCGTCGCACTCCAGAAGTGGCAAGCCGATATTTATGGCGTTGCGGAAGAAGATACGGGCAAAGCTTTTGGCTATTATACAGGAAATGCCCGCTGCCTTGATAGCCAGCGGGGCGTGCTCCCGTGATGAGCCACAACCAAAGTTGGTCGTCGCCATCATTATATCCCCCGGCTTGACCTTCTTGACGAAGCTCTTATCAATACCCTCCATGCAGTGCTTCGCCAGCTCCGCTGGCTCAGAGATATTAAGGTAGCGCGCCGGGATAATGGCGTCAGTATCAACATTAGCCCCGTATTTATGAACTTTGCCTTTCATAGTCTCATCTCCAGTTCAATCTCATCGCGTAGTGGAATTCCATTTTCGCCGATGAGAGGAATCCCTGGTTTCAGCTTATGGTAAGCTTCTATAGCATCAGGATAGATTCTGAGCAATTTAAAACCTCTCTTCTGCCAAAACCTAAGGGCACTCAGATTATCATTTGTTGTTATTAGCCGAATATTCTTGAGCTTTTTTGTTTTAGCAAGACTCACAACTTTATTCACCAGTGCGGTACCGACCCCCTTTTTCTCCAAAAGACTATTCAGGCTCGTAATTTCCAGTTCCTGGCCGGTGACCTTAAAAGTTATCAAACCGACTTTCTTATTGTTGAGCTCGGCAATATATCCGCTTAGTTCTTCGAGTTTGTAAGCTTTTCCTCGAATAATCATGAAGTCGCCTGCCCAGTTTTGAATAAAAAGTTCCCTCACCCAACCTCTGTCTGTCGGTTCTATCTCTCTAATCTTTATAGTGTTCGGTTCGTTTGTAGGCATTAGAACTATTTCCTTACCCCTCCACCAGCGCCTTCTCAAAGTCCTTAACCCTTTTCGGCTTGCCGTCCTTACCTGTCTCTATGGTATGCCCCTCGGCTTTAAGCTTTTCGGCCTGAGCAGTTACACCGCCGGGGTATTTCTCATTGAGCACCCCGCCAACTTTCAGTGTCCGCCAGTAGGGAGTAATGTCTTTCTTGCCCTCAGCGGCGTCTTCTTCGGCGGCACGGGCGGCTATTGAGGCGAAAATCCCAGTGGTTATCGGGCAGCCGATGGTGGCACCGTGCCTCTTAGCCAGCCTGGCACGGATTTGATTTATGGTTATCAGCTTGCCTCTGGGCACGCTCCTCATGATTTCATCCACTTCTCTTGGTGCCGGAATAACGATTGTCCCTGCCCCCCACCTCGTACTCATCTTACCAGTGATTTCTACCACTCTCGGAAAATCTTTATCATCAGCCAGTTTCTCCCTCCAGCTTTTGCGCAGTTTAGCCATTGAATCTCACCCCCTTAGCTTAGAAGGTAACAATCTTATCACTCTCGTTTACTATAGCATAGAGTTCCTTCAGCGTTGCACTCACAAACCCCGCTGGCGCTTTCAACTGGTGAATTTCGAGACACGTACTGCAAATATACACTTTGCCCCCGCCCTCAAGGAACTCCTCCAGTTGCTCCGCCACCTTGAATGCATCCCTGTCCAGTAACTCAGCCTCCACACCTTTACCGATGAAGAACACTTTTACTTCATCATCCATCATCGCAGCGAAGTTGCCGAAACGAAAGGCGTTCCATACCGTTTCCGAGTCGTCTGAGTAGATGATAATCCCTATCTTCATAATTTTATCTCCTCCGGGCTGGTAATCCTACCCATTATAGCACTGGCAGCGGCAACCACCGGGTTAGCTAGATAGACCTCCGACTTCGGGCTGCCCATCCGACCGACAAAATTGCGGTTGGTGGTGGAGATACACCTCTCGCCGTCAGCCAGGACTCCCATATGCCCGCCAAGGCAGGGACCGCAGGTGGGCGGGCTGACCACAGCCCCACTTCTGATAAACGTCTCTATTAGTCCTTCAACCAGAGCATCAAGGTAAACCTGCTGCGAGCCGGGGATGATAATACACCGCACCTTCGGATGCACCTTCCTTCCTTTCAAAATCTGGGCGGCAATCCTCAGGTCATCGAGACGACCGTTGGTGCAGCTGCCAATTACCACCTGGTCAATTTCTATATTACCTACCTGACTGACCGGCTTGGTATTAGACGGGGAGTAGGGCAGGGCAACCTGAGGCTCTAGCAGCGAGACATCATACTCAATAACTTTTGAGTATTCAGAGCCATCGTCAGGCTCATATACCAGGTAGGAGCGCCGGGCTTTTGATTTTACATAAAGTTGTGTCTTATTGTCTACTCTAAAAAGCCCGGCTTTAGCCCCGGCTTCGATAGCCATGTTAGCCATGGTAAATCGGCTGTCTATGGACAGGGCGTCTATAGCCTCGCCGGCGAACTCTATTACCGAATACAGGGCGCCATCCACGCCAATCTGACCGATGGTATAAAGGATTAGGTCTTTCCCGCTGACCCATTCTCCCGGTGTCCCCTGGTAGATGAGCTTTATGGTAGGGGGCACCTTCATCCAGATGTCGCCGGTGGCCATGGCGGCGGCGATGTCAGTTGAGCCCATGCCGGTGGCAAAGGCGCCTAAAGCACCGTAGGTGCAGGTGTGGGAATCAGCCCCGATAACCACATCGCCGGGCAAAACTAAACCCTGCTCGGGCAGAAGCACATGTTCAATGCCCATCTCACCCACTTCAAAGTATAGTATTCCTTGCTCACGGGCAAATTCTCGTATCAGCTTTGCCTGCTCGGCGGAGGCGATGTCCTTATTAGGCACGAAGTGGTCGGGCACCATTACTATCTTCTGGGGGTCAAAGACCTTTTTTACCCCTATTTTGCCAAACTCTCTTATGGCAATGGGTGCGGTGATATCGTTGGCTAGAATCAGGTCTACCCGCACATTTAAGAATTCGCCCGGGCTTACCTTCTTCTTATCGGCATGAGCCGCCAGTATCTTCTCGGCTAGAGTCAATTTAGCATCCCTTCTCTTCTTAGAGAAATTAAGAAATTAACCCGGGTTCAACTTTTATCAGATGGTGTGGGGAACCGCTAAGGAATTACCCGGCCGCTTTTCTGGCGGACAGTAATCGGTTCAGGGCATTCATATAGGCTTTGGCGCTGGCGACGATAATGTCAGTATCGGCACCTCGCCCGGTATAGGTTATGCCCTCGCTCTCTATCCTTATCAACACCTCACCGATGGCATCAATACCCTCGGTTACTGATTTAACGGTAAATTCAGTAAGCTCGTTAGGCACACCCACTATTCTATTGATAGCCTTGTACACGGCATCAACCGGACCGGTGCCCAGGGCAGCATCAGCCAGAACTTTGCCCTCGGGGCCAATAAGCCTGACTGTTGCCGTAGGGATACCCCTGTCGCCACATGATACCTGAACTTGGTCAAGGTGATATTCCTCAGAGACGGTGCGTCGTTCCTCGGCAATAAGGGACTCGATGTCTCTATCGGTGATTCCCTTCTTTTTATCCGCCAGCTCCTTGAAGGCGGCGAAGGCTCGGTTAAAGTCCTCCTCGCTCAAGCTGTAGCCCAACTCCGCCAGGCGCTCCCTAAAGGCATGACGCCCGCTAAGCTTGCCCAGCACCAGGCTTGAGGCCGGTATGCCCACAGTTTTAGGGTCCATTATTTCGTATGTTATCGGCATTTTAATTACGCCGTCCTGATGGATTCCCGATTCGTGGCGGAAGGCATTAGTCCCGACGATGGCTTTATTGGGCTGGACGACAAAGCCGGTCAGCTCGCTTACCAATCGGCTGGTTTTGTATATTTGGGCGGTATTAACCTTGGTGGTCAGGTTGAAAAAGTCTTGACGGGTCTTTATTGCCATGACAATTTCCTCCATGGAGGCATTGCCCGCCCTCTCCCCGATGCCGTTAATGGTGCACTCCACCTGCCTGGCTCCACGCCTGACCGCTTCCAGGCTATTAGCTACCGCCAAGCCAAGGTCATTATGGCAGTGAACGCTGACTATAGCCTTATTGATGTTGGGCACATTTTTGAGAATACCTTCAATGAGGTTGCCAAACTCGTCAGGAATGGCATAGCCCACAGTATCAGGGATATTCACCGTGGTAGCGCCGGCATCAATAACCGCTTTCAGTATTTGATGGACGTATTCGGGCTCGGTGCGGCTGGCGTCCATCGGCGAAAACTCTATATCATCAGTGTATTTCTTGGCTCTGGTTACCATCTCCCGAGAAGTCTCCAACACTTCCTGGCGACTCTTCTTCAACTGGTAAACCAGGTGCACATCTGAAGCTGACAAAAATACATGGATTCGGGGGTGCTCAGCCTCTTTGATTGCCTCCCAAGCCCGGTCTATATCTTCAGGGTGGGCGCGAGCCAGGGCGCAGATTATCGGTGTACGAATCTCCTTGGCAATAAGCCTTACTGCCTCAAAATCACCCGGCGAGGTTACCGGAAAGCCAGCCTCAATAACATCAACGCCAAGCCTTTCCAGTTGCCTGGCTATCTCCAGCTTCTCCTGGACGTTCAATGTCCCCCCCGCCGCCTGCTCTCCGTCCCGCAGTGTGGTATCAAAAATAATTACTCTATCCATATTCTTCATTCCTTCTAACCCATCCCCCTTTTATTATTTCTCCCCCCTTAGGGAAGGTCATACTTAACATAACTCTAAAATCAATTCCCAAAGCTAATCAGATACGAATTGTTTCCACCCAAAATTTTTTAATAATTGTCGTTTTTGTCATCTCCCCTTAAGCCAGGGCATCATCGCCCGTAGCTCTTTGCCTACCAGCTCTATTGGGTGCTCCTCCTCTAAGCGCTTTAAGGCATTATACACCGGCCGCCCCGCCTGGTTTTCTAAAATCCACTCTTTAGCGAAGCTGCCATCCTGAATTTCAGCCAGGATTGCCATCATCTCTTCTTTGACCAGTTCATCAATTACCCTTGGCCCCCGGGTATAATCGCCGTACTCGGCGGTATCACTCACCGAGTAGCGCATATAGCTCAAGCCCCCCTGATAAATCAGGTCAACAATGAGCTTAAGCTCATTGCAGACTTCAAAATAAGCAATCTCTGGCTGATAGCCAGCCTCAACCAACGTCTCAAAGCCAGCTTTTATTAGGGATGTGACCCCCCCGCAAAGCACCGTTTGTTCACCAAAGAGGTCGGTCTCGGTCTCTTCGGCGAAGGTGGTTTCAATGACCCCAGCCCGGCTGCAGCCAATGCCTTTGGCATAGGCCAGGGCTATATCCTTTGCCTTGCCTGAAGCGTCTTGATGAACCGCCACTATCGCTGGCGGTCCGGCGCTCTCAGTATAGAGCTGCCTCAGCATATGCCCCGGGCATTTGGGAGCTATCATGGCGACATCGATGTCAGGCGGTGGAATAACCTGCCCATAGTGGATATTGAAGCCATGAGCAAACATCAGCAAGTTGCCCGGGACCAGCCCCTTCTCAATTGACCCGTAGTAGATTTCCCGGTGCAGATTATCTGGAGCCAACATTACGATAATATCGGCTTCCTTGGCTACCTCAGCCGCCGTCAGCACCTTAAAGCCAGCGTCATGAGCATTCTTCCAGCCAGGGGTGCCTTTAGCCTCAGCCACTATAACCTGACAGCCGCTGTCCCTGAGGTTTTGAGCCTGGGCATGCCCCTGACTGCCGTACCCCACGATGCCGATTTGCTTGCCATCGAGCAATTTAAGGTTACAGTCCTTGTCATAGTAAATCTTGGCCATAGTCCGTCTCCTTTATGATGTTTTCTGTCTCTTAGCCTGAGCCTTAGGTGACTTTTTCTCCACCGGCAGTGAGCCTGAAACACCGCGGGCCATAGCTATACGCCCCGTCCTGGCTATCTCCTTGATGCCAAAGCCGCGAAGCAACTTAAACAGGGAATTGATTTTGTCCTCGTCGCCGGTAACTTCAATGGTCACCGAATCAGTAGCAACATCAACTATATTTGCCCGGAAAATATCCACAATCTCAATAATCTCACTTCGGGTAGAGGAGGTAGCTTTTACCTTAATCAAGGCTAGTTCCCGGGCAATCATGGCGTCTCCGGTAATATCAAATACCTTGACTACATCCACCACTTTATCCAGTTGCTTCCTGACCTGTTCCACCATAGTGGTGGCCCCATCGACGACAATGGTCATGCGCGATAAGTGGGGCACTTCACTATGTCCGACAGCAATGCTTTCAATATTGAAGCCTCGCCTCCGGAAAAGGCTTGCCACCCGGTTAAGCACCCCGGGCTTATCCTCTACCAGGGCGATTAAGGTATGCTTCGTCGTGGCCATGCTGGCACCTCTTTTCTAGGCTTTAGATATTACTCACCGGAAGCTTTGCCGAATCCTTAACCGCTTTAGCCTTCTTTCTCGGTTCCTCAAGGACTTCGGCTAAAGCTGCCCCCGGTGGCACCATAGGATAAACATTCTCCTCTGGTTCTATCATAAAATCAATCAGGAAAGGACCTGGCTCATCCATAGCCTTCTGGATAGCCGGGACCACTTCTTCTTTATGTTCTACTCTTAACCCGGGAAAGCCATAGGCTTCGGCAATCTTGACAAAGTCCGGACAAGATAGTGGCGTGGCTACATATCGCTTTCCGTAGAATAGCTCCTGCCACTGCCTCACCATTCCCAGATAATTGTTGCGGAGAATGGCTATTTTGACCGCCACCTTTTCTTGAACTATAGTGGCTAGCTCTTGGATGGTCATCTGAAAGCTACCGTCGCCATCAATACACCAAACAATGCTATCAGGGCAACCTACTTTAACCCCTATAGATGCTGGCAGACCAAAGCCCATAGTTCCCAGTCCGCCTGATGAGATGAAGGTATTGGGCTTATCATACCAGTAGTGTTGGGCCGCCCACATCTGGTTCTGCCCCACCCCGGTAACGATAATCGCCTCACCTTTGGTCTCCTCGTATATCTTGCGGATGACAAACTGGGGCAGAAGCCCCTTGCTATCCCTGATGATTATCGATGGGTGTTCTTTCCGCCACTCATCAAGCTGCCGAATCCAGTTAATACGTTTGGCGGCAGTAATCAACTTATTTAATTCCTGGAGGACGGCTTTGACATCACCAACAATAGGCACATCCACCCGCACGTTTTTGCCGATCTCAGCCGGGTCAATATCAATATGGATAATATGGGCGTGGGGGGCAAAGCCGCTTACCTTAGCCGTGGCTCTATCATCAAATCTCATCCCGATGGCAATAATCAGGTCAGCAGCATCAACCGCCAGGTTGGCATAAGCCATACCGTGCATCCCAATCATCCCATAACTCAAAGCGTGAGACTCAGGGAAGCAGCTAATACCCAATAAGGTGGTAACCACCGGTATTTGGGCGGTCTCAGCTAGTCGCTTAAGTTCATTATACCCCCCAGAAATGATTACTCCTCTGCCAGCGATAATAACCGGTCGCTGTGCTTCGTTTATCAGCTTGGCTGCCTTCTTAATCTGTGCCGGGTGCCCTTGGAGCGTTGGTTTATAGCCGGGCAAATCAACCTTACTCGGGTAATGAAATTCCGCCTGCTCTATTTGAACATCCCTTGGCAGGTCAATAAGCACCGGTCCCGGTCGCCCCGTCTTGGCTATATAAAAAGCCTCTTTAATTATCGTGGGCAATGAAACGGCATCAAGAACCAGGTAGTTGTGCTTGGTAATAGGCAGGGTGATGCCGGTGATATCTGTCTCCTGAAAGGCATCCTTGCCAATAAAGGGTCGGGCTACCTGACCGGTTATAGCTACTATAGGCACTGAATCAAGGTGAGCATTAGCAATACCGGTTACCAGGTTGGCGGCACCAGGACCTGAGGTAGCCATGCAAACTCCCACCTTTCCGGTGGCTCTAGCATAGCCATCGGCGGCGTGGGCGGCACCCTGCTCATGGCGCACCAGAATATGGCGAAGCTG
>CAZHLO010000032.1:0-7811 GCA_964533385.1 uncultured Dehalococcoidales bacterium
GTGGGGGAGCACTTTACCAGGTTCTGCGGCTGAGCCATGTAGAGGGTCAAAAGCAAAAGCTCAAGCTGAGCCGATAGCTCATTCTTCCCCCCCTGGCGGGCCATTTCCACGGAGAAGGTAAGCCCCTTCCTCCCTAGGACGCTATCCAGGATAGCCGAAGCCACCTCCCGCTGGTAGGGTCTCAGCCTAATAATACTGTTCATTGGCATAACATTATCGCTCCAGTCAAAAAACTGTGTGTTAAGGAGGTCCGACCTCTCTAGGGTGGGTTAGGGTGGGAAGATAAACAACCCTCCCCTTCGGGGTGTTTAAGAGGGGCGTTAGCCCCTCTTTTTTAAATATCCTCCCCCTTCCCCTTAATAAGGGGAAGGGGGATTAAGGGGGTTAGGGTTAATAAAATCCTCTATTTAGCCACGATTTGTCCGATGCCGATGCCAAGGGGGATAGCGATTTCTTTGAGGACATTCTCTATTGCCTCCTTAAGTCCCTTCCTCTGCTCCCGGCTGATTTTATATTTCGTCTTGACCAGGTTAGCCAGGGTGCTGGTTGCCTCCATCAGCAGCCTGATATTCTCCGGGTCATTCTCCAGGACGGACTTTATCTTAACCCGAAGCAGGGCAATCTCATCATCAAAACCCTCAACCCCGGAAGCCAGCTCAAAATCAAGCTGCTCGGCCTCATCAAGCACCTTAGAATAGAATCCGTGCTTCCTGGCGTTCTGGTTACCCTTTGGGGCGCCTCTTTTTCCCTTTGCTTTTGCTGGCATACGGTCTATCTCCATTCTTCAATACCCTGGCAGTCGCCAAGACAATGGTATGAGCCGCCAGGTCCCAGCGCTGAATCTCCACGGCTAATCTCAGCAGCCTCATAGCTCCTCCTTTTTACATAACTAAAAAACAATTTCCCCTATCTAATTAGCCTTGAATTGTTTCCCCTCACAAAATAATAGCACATATGTTCTATTATGACTATAAGCCTTTGTCGCAATTGATATTATGGTATAGCCGTTATAGAATAGGCTGGACGGAAATGAGTATTGCCAAGCAACTCTATCAGCTTCAAGAGTTTGACTTAGAGATTGAGTCCAATGCGCGGGCGTTAAAGCAGGTTGCCAGCCAGATGGGAGAAAGTCAGGAGGTGCTCAGAACTCAGAACCAGCTCCAGTCGGAGCAGCAGCGCCTGGAGGAATTAGGGCACAAACAGCGCTCCGCAGAGTGGGAGATAGATGACATTGTGACTAAACTCACTGCTGCCGAAGAGACGCTATTCAGTGGCCGGATAAAGAACCCCAAGGAACTGACCAATCTCCAACAGGAGGTTGATGTGCTCAAAGGCAGGCGCAGCCAGCTGGAGGATAAGGCGCTAGAGATAATGGACCAAGTTGAGCAATCTGAAACCAGGGTAGCTAAGATAAGCGGCGAGCTGGAAATTTTGACCGCTGAGTGGCAGCGCCAGCAAAAGCAGCTAGCCGATGAATCGGAGAAGCTCAGAGCTATACTCTCTGACCTCAGCCATAAGCGGCAGCTACTGGCAGGCGAGCTTGACCCACAGGCGGTTGAGTTCTATCAGGAACTGAGAAAGAAAAAGGGGACAGCGGTAGCTAGAGTGGAGCAGGGGATATGCCGTGGCTGTCGGATATCACTGCCCACCACTGAGTTACAGCAGGCGAGAAGTGGCGACTTGGTGCAATGCGGTAGCTGCGGGCGCATTCTGTTCTTAGCCTGAAGCGGTAAAAAGATGAAGGCGAAAAGAGTGGTAATATGCACCGATGGCGCCTCATTGGGCAACCCGGGACTGGCGGCCATTGGTGCTATCATAAAGGATGAGCAGGGTAGGCTTATTGCCCGCATTTCCCAACGCATTGGACAAGCCACCAATAATCAGGCAGAATATAGGGCTATCATTGCCGCCCTGGAAGAAGCGGTGCGGTTTGGCGCCGAAGAAGTTGATATAATGTCAGATTCGGAGCTGGTGGTGAAACAGCTCAACGGCCAGTACCGTGTGAAAAAAGCAAGTTTGAGGCCACTCTATCAAAAAGTAGCCCAGCTTATCGGCTCTCTGGCCGCTTTTACCATAACCCAGATTCCCCGCGAGCAAAACAGAGAAGCCGATAGACTGGCTAAGAAGGCTTTAGCAACCATCTAACCTTTCAAAGGGAGGACCAAAATGAGCTTTGTACGAATGTTGGATAAGGAACACCCGCCGACAAGAAAAGATATTATTGATTATCTCGGCAGAGATGCGGCCGAGGCCTGGAACGATATAGTAGCCTTTCTCGAAGAGAACTACAATTTCACACCTGAAACTGTTTTTGGGGGAAAGAAATATGGCTGGGAAATCCGCTACCGTAGAAGCGGAAAATCATTGTGCACGCTTCATCCGGAAAAGGGCGCATTCACTGTGTTAATAGTGCTGGGTGTAAAAGAGACCGAGCAGACGCTGGCAGATTTGCCTAATTTCAGTCCAGGCGTGGCCAATCTGATAAGCAGTGCCAAGCAATATCATGACGGACGGTGGCTATGGCTGCGGGTGTTGAATGAGGATGACATCGTTGACATAAAGCGTTTACTGCAAATTAAGAAGAAGCCTCAGAAAAAGAAAGAATAGCCAGACTCTTGTTGACTAATAACTCCCCCTCATACTACACTATAGATAGGTCAAGTAAACCGGGTGACCGCCCGCTTCAGGTGGGAGGAAAGTCCGAGCTCCACCGGGCAGGATGCTGGGTAATGCCCAGGAGGGGTGACCCTACGGAAAGTGCCACAGAAACATACCGCCTTGCGGGGTAAGGGTGAAATGGTGAGGTAAGAGCTCACCAGCGGCTGGGTGACCGGTCGGCTGGGTAAACCCCATCCGGAGCAAGACCAAATAGAGGGACAAAGGGACGCCCGGCCTGTCCCCGGGTTGGTCGCTTGACCCTTCCGGTAACGGAAGGGCTAGATAGATGGTCACCGTCCTTCACTTGTGAAGGATACAGAACTCGGCTTACAGGTTTACTTGGCCCAGTGTGGAGGCAAGGCACAGCGCCCCTGCCTCCCCTATTTTTGCCAGATGCCCTATGCAATGTTGTATTGTGCTTGCTCCGTGCTTCTCTGAGGATAAGGGAGGCATGGATGTTTTTAGCGCATATCGGGCTGACCTTTTCAGTCGTGACCTTGACTGAACATTCTGAGTGATTGTGCAACGGTTCGAGTAGCAAAAGGTCCACCACCCGCAACCCCTAAAACTCTGGATGAGAGCCTTTTGTGACCCGGGGTAACAAAACAAACAATTGTTCAAAGTTGACTTAGGAGTTTATAATTCAAGAGGCGGGATGCCACTTGCCCGATTACAGCTGAGGCTACCCGCACAGGAGGGGGAGAAACAAGATTTAAACCAGGCGGGAAAAAGACTAAAAACCCCTTGGCACCTCAGTTTCCCCTGGCAGAGCTCACTGGCAAAATACTATTATCGTTCAGATGATTCTGAATATTAAAATAGCTAGAACCAGTCAGCCTCACCTGACTATGTAACTCGACATACCCAAGTACGAGACAAGAAAGCCTGCAAAAAAGAAGGGGAGGGGGAGTCTGAACCTACTGGTAGGCACCCCTCCCCAAATTAATTACTCACATCCACTGCACGTAAAATTAGCAGCATCGTCTATACTTCCACTGCCAGTATATACAGCTACCCCAGGATAAGGATAAAGCGGGCGAGTCCTAACAACTTCACCGTTCTCAATATGCGAGCCAATAAGTCCTTCGGGTGCGATACCATCTTCCACCCAGCTTGCCAGAGGTGTAAACCAATCGACATTGTCACACCCGGCTCCACCCATACAATGAAACATACCTGGAACCATGTACAGCCTGTAAAAATCCATTGTTTCTTCAACACCCATAAAGTTGAGGACAGCCTCATAATAATTAACTGACATAAGGGGGTTAAGCGCCATGTCGGCCCATCCGTGATAATGAATTATCTTGCCACCGTGAGCCTTAAACTCCGACAAATCCGGGTCAGTCGCATCAAGGATTGATGATATGTATGCCATTTTGGGGGGTCGGTGTCAAAATTAAAAGTTTTCCAGTCATAGTCAGGGCCAGGGTCTACTTCGAAAGCCATATACTTCATAAAACTGTCTCCAATTAGGAGCTGCAGGCTGGGTCCGAACATGCCAATCACCCACATAGCCCAGCCACTGGCCGGGCCCATCATCCCAGCTGCAAAGACCTCTGCACCCAGAGGCGTCCCCGGGAAGAGTAATTCACCCTCAGAGTTTTTAACGCCACCGTAGATTTTTTCCAAAGCTTCCACTTGGGCAGGTGTGAAACTGCCTGGGGGGAGGTCCGTGGCGGGGTCAAAGGGGCAATTGCGGGGGTCATTGATGAGGCCATCTACGAGCCCATCTACACCGTCGCACTTTTCGTAGACTGCATCCGCCAGTATTGGGAGGCTTTCAAGCGGTATATTGCCATCACCCAATAATGCCTGCGCATTCCAGATACCCCACATTTGTACCCCTGAAAAATCGAGCGCAGGAGCCCCCACCACGATCCCGTCAAAATCCAATGGGAATCGTTGTGCTTCCATCAAACCTTGCCGCCCGCCAGTTGAACAGCCAACAAAGTAGGAATAACTAGGCGGTTCACCGTAATAGGCTTCTATGATTTCCTTGGCCGTCACTGCGGTCAGATGAATCGCACGATAGCAGTAATCGATTTCTCCTTCCGGGTTGTTATAGGCGAAAGAAGCATCAAGGGCTCCCATCGGGTCAGCTCCTGAATCATGACCCGTATCCGTGGATGCCGTCGCATAACCCATGCTCAGGCCCTTTTCCATGGCGGCATATTCAATGTTGCCGGCATAAACGCCATTTCCTACCATGTAGAACCTGCCATTCCAGTCCGTAGGGAGTTCGACCGCAAAACCGATATCAGGATCTATCTTCCCTCTGATATCGCAGTGTTCAGGTACAGTACTGGTAGCAGCTACTAAAGTGGCAGAAGTTATAGTCACACCTTCTTTTTCGAAGACATGAATAAACTCTTCACAGGGCGATATTTCAGCCTCTGGGCTTGGAGCGGCTGGTCCGGGTGTTCCTTGCGGCTCCTGTGGACCCGTTGGACTTGCTGGTCCAGTACAAGCCCCTACAAATGGCAGAGCTACCAAAACTAAAGCTAAACAGATACTGCCAATCAATGATAACAAGCTTTTTCTTTTCATATTAAAAACCTCCTACAAGATTTTGGTCGCTAAAATTACTCTCCTACATCTCTCATCCCTTTTACTCTTCAAAAATCGCTTCGGCTCTCCTAGCCACTCATGATCAAAGTACCGGATACTGTTCAACAGCCCACGTAAATAAACGAACGGCTCAAGACCCAAAGTGTGGGTGTTGAGCCGTTTTTTGACTTATCTTCAGGATTAGTTTAGAATAAGAACAGCTATAAAACACTATTAGTTGCCTCAGAAAAGACCTGTGGGAGCAGGTCTTTTCTATTTAACCTTCTTTTGTTCTCTCAATCTTCTCCTCTACTGCCCCCTCCAGCCACTCCCCCAATGCCTTTTTTGAACGCAGCGCTTCTACTCGAGCCTCTACGAAGAGCCTTTGGGTCTATCTTTATATTGCGGGGCTTTCTAATAGGCTGTTCGCTCACCGGAATTACTACAGCACTAGTGAAATATATAAAAAGGTAGCACAAGATAATTATTTTTGTCAATCGGTCCTGCAAAAATGGTATAAAAATTGACCCCAAGTGCTATCACCTCACTTTCAGGTGGCCGCTCATAAGCAGAAAAGCGAAGCCCCTTGTGGACAAGGTACCTTTTTAGTTGCAACAACCTTATAGCAAGAGAAACCTTGATTTAGCAAGGCGTAGAAGGCTACCTACGCCTACCACTGGGTGCAGCCACCCCCCGCCGGGTGGCAACAAAAATAATATTTGGTTATGATAGTGCTCAAAGGGGAGGAGGTGGACCGTGGAGGATAAGTTAAACAAATTCCTCAGCTATCTTCAGAACGAGAAGGGCTTTTCCCCGGGCACTGTCGAAGTATACCAACTTGATTTAGAAAAGGGGCTGTTCCCATCCTTAGCTTTCTACCAACTATTTTCTGTCGCTGGCGAAGTTAACACGGAGTTTCCTTAATGAGATGATGCCTTTTTTAATCGAAGATATTAATGTATGCCAAATTTTTCCCCATAAACGACTGGCATTGCCGCTAGTTTGTGCTATAATCCAAATGTTCCTCTTCAGCAAAAATGGTATACTTTTAAGAGAATAGGTAATGGACACTTTAAAGCTTGATCCTAACTTGCTAAAGCGGAAGATTTTCGTTCAAAGGAAGGTATAAGGTTATTCGTTTTACATTACAGAATTTAAAAATGATTAACTTAGATAATAAATTATGTCTACCTTGGTAACAAATATTCAAGGATACTCAATCCATGATGGACCAGGCATAAGAACAGTGGTGTTCTTGAAAGGATGTAGTCTTGAATGTCAGTGGTGCAGCAACCCTGAATGTATTTCCCCACGCCCTGAGGTGGGACTTCTTAAGACGCTCTGTACCAAGTGTGGCAAGTGCGCAGGAGTATGCCCAAAGGAGGCTCTTGTTTGTGGGATGGATGAGCTACCTCGCATAGACCACCAGCTATGTACAGGTTGCGGTGAATGTATCTCGGTCTGCAACTACAAGGCACTCGTCCTCTATGGCAAGCAGATGAGCGTCGAAGAGATTTTCGATACTGTAAATCGTGATAAAATGTTTTACCAGGCATCCGGCGGTGGTGTAACGGTTTCCGGAGGGGAGCCGCTCTTGCACCCACGGTTTGTGTGTGCCCTATTTGATAAGTGTCGCCAGGCCGGTATTCACACCTGCATAGAGACATCAGGGCATGCTGCCAAGTCCGCTTTGCGACAGGTGCTCCCGCATACTGATTACGTACTTTACGACCTCAAACACCAAAATTCGAGCAAACACCGCCAGTATACCGGCAAGCCGAACAATCTTATACTTGCCAACGCGAAGATTGTAACCAAAAGCGGCGTTGAAGTACTTTTCCGAATGCCTTTGATCCCGGGTATTAATGATGGCTTGCAGAACATCAGGCAGACTGCGGATTTCTTGAATGGATTAGGAAATAAGGCATTTAATATTGAATTAATGCCATATCATCGTCTGGGAAAAGGTAAATATGAATCACTAGATAGACCATATCGTCTTTCTGAGCTTCTTCCCCCTGAGCCAGATCATGTGGAGTTAGTTAAGAAAGCATTCGAGGATTATGGTACAATATGTTCGATATCTAGATGAAATATTCAGGCGGAGAAAAATCATGGTTGTAAAGTCAAATATCGATGAAGTTTTGCTAAAAAGGATTGACAAGCTGCAATTAAGTGAGCGCCTTTTTCAGTTAAAGGACGCTATGTTTAGTGCTCAGAGGAAAATTTCTGTTGACCGGGCTAAGCTTGCTATGGAGTCCTGGAAGGAGACGGAGGGAGAAGACATCGAAATTCGCAGAGCTAAACTATTTAAGAAGATACTTGAAGGTGTCCCCATAGCTATCTACGATTTTGATATAGTGGTAGGTAGGGAAACGGAACATCTTCTTGGAGCACCGGTGTTTGTGGATGAAGTGGGAGACTCTATTCCCGGGCTCTGGAATGAGGGAGATAGCCTCAGCAGATGGATGTTATTTCAGGGAATAAATTCAAAAGAAGAAAAGGATGTATTGAGGGAATGCTCCCGCTTTTTTGCTGGGAAGACGGCACCCGATCATGTTAAGGATGCCTGGTATTCTGTAGTGGGCACCTGCGCACAGGAT
>CAZHLO010000033.1:0-7635 GCA_964533385.1 uncultured Dehalococcoidales bacterium
GTGATAAAGGCAAATAAGTTCTCGGCGGCGGCTAAAGCCAAGATAGAGGCCGCCGGGGGCAGAGCCGAGGAGGTTGGCTATGCGCCCCAGACAAGCTAGACCAAGACTCCTGCAGGCAATGATTGATGCCTTTAGTCTGCCCGATTTGAGACGGCGGCTTCTTATCACCTGTGGTATTCTGATAGTCTTCCGCTTTATCGCTCATGTACCCCTTCCCGGGGTAGATTTTGAGGCGTTGCATGACCTGTTTGAGCAAAATGCCCTCTTGGGTATGCTTGATATGTTCAGCGGGGGTGCCATGAGGCAGTTCAGCGTGGTGGCTATGGGAGTTTATCCCTATATCACAGCGTCAATTGTTATGACGCTACTGGTGCCAATCATCCCCCAACTAAGAGCCCTTTCCCAGGAAGGGGAGGAAGGTAGAAACAAGATTAACCGTTATACCCACTGGCTGACTGTCCCGCTGGCTGGTCTTTCCGGCTATGGGCA
Source organism: uncultured Dehalococcoidales bacterium (assembly GCA_964533385.1). Classification (GTDB taxonomy): domain Bacteria; phylum Chloroflexota; class Dehalococcoidia; order Dehalococcoidales; family BS750m-G39; genus CAZHLO01. The sequence goes on from CAZHLO010000033.1 coordinate 490, forward strand.
GCTGGTCTACCTCCAGCACGAGGGTGTTATCGGCAGTACTGCGGCATTGCCCACGTTAACTATGGTTATATCATTGGTAGCCGGTACCATGTTCTTGGTATGGCTGGGTGAGCGTATTACCGAACACGGTATTGGTAACGGCATATCGATAATAATCTTTGCCGGCATTGTCGCTGGCTATTGGCAAACGGCGGGGCAGGTTTTCCTGGCGGGGGAACAAACCCTGTGGGGTACTGCTGCCTATGTTCTTATAGCCCTAGCCACTGTTACATTCATAGTCGTCTTTACCGAGGCACACCGCCGCATCCCGGTCCAATACTCTCGTAGCGTCTTTCGTGGCGGTCGCATGTACCGGCAGTCAGGCTCAACTCATATCCCGCTGCGGGTAAACACCGCCGGCATGATACCCCTTATCTTTGCCATGTCTCTAGTTCTCTTCCCCGGCGTCGTTGCTAGCTATTTTGCTAATCCCACTGGAGCCGAACCTAACCTGGCTAATCATATTATGAACCTTTTTAGTACTACCGGCTTATTTTACTGGGGTCTCTATTTCCTGCTGACGGTTGGCTTTGCCTTCTTTTATACCATGATCATTTTTGAGCAGCAGGATTTGCCCAATGCCCTACAGCGGCAGGGAGGGTTTATCCCTGGGATTCGACCCGGAGCGCATACCAAGGAGTATCTTGATGGGGTGATAAGACGTATCACCTGGGCAGGAGCCCTGTTTCTGGCGGTAGTGGCGATAATGCCCTTCTTAGCCCAGAAGATTACCAATGTTCAGATGATACAGCTATCCAGCATGGGCATGCTTATTGTCGTTGGCGTGGTTCTGGATACCATGAAGCAGATGGAGGCGCAACTGGTGATGAGGCGCTATGAGGGCTTCATCAAATAGGGATAAAGGTGTATATTATCTTTCTGGGTGCTCCCGGGGCCGGTAAAGGAACACAGGCAGCCAATGTAGCTCGAAAATTAAACTTGGTTCATATCGCCTCTGGCGACCTGTTTCGGCAAGCACTGGAAAAGGGAACCAAGTTAGGCATAAAGGCTAAGTCTTATATGGAAAAAGGGGAACTGGTCCCTGCCCAGATAACCATAGGGATGGTTCTGGAGCGCCTGTCAGCCCTAGGTGGCGAGGGAGGAGCAATCCTTGATGGCTTTCCCCGCAATCTGGAGCAGGCGCAAGCTCTGGATAAAGCCTTGAGCAAACAGGGCAAGGCGATAGATAAGGTGGTATATATTAAGGTCTCTAAGGAGGAACTGCTGAAGCGTTTGAGTGGACGCTGGATTTGCCGCCAGTGCCAGACGCCCTACCATACCACCGATTCTCCCCCCAGGGTTTGGGGGAAGTGTGACAAGTGCGGCGGCGAGCTGTACCAGCGCCCTGATGATACTGTGGAAAGCATCAGAAAGCGGCTGGAGGTCTACTCGGTGGAGACAGCTCCCCTAATTGATTACTACGCCCGGGTGGGTAAGCTATTAGAAATAGATGGGGAGGGAAGTGTGGCTGAGGTGGGCAGGAGAATAACTACCGCCCTTGGCGGAGAACGTTTATAGGAGATGAGCATAATTATTAAATCGGAGAGAGAAATTGCTATAATGCGTCAGGCGGCTAGGATTGTAGCCACGGTACTGGACATTTTGAGCCGACAGGTGAGACCAGGAATGAAAACCAAAGAGTTAGACATTATTGCCGCTGGGGAGGTGGAGAAGTTAGGAGCTAAACCTTCGTTTAAAGGATACCGGGGGTTTCCCGCCAACCTCTGCGTCTCAGTAAATGATGAGGTAGTGCATGGGATTCCCGGCGAGCGAATTTTACGCGAGGGTGATATAGTATCCCTTGACCTGGGAGCCTTTTTTATGGGTTTTCATGGTGACGGCGCGGTTACTGTAGGTGTAGGAGAAGTCGGCTTAGAGGCTAGAGAGCTTATGGAGACCACTGAAGGTGCCCTGAAAGCTGGCATCGCCGCTGCCCGCCCCGGGGCTAGATTGGGGAATATTTCGGCGGCTATCCAAACCCATGCTGAGTTGAAGGGCTATTCAGTAGTGCGTGAGTATACCGGGCATGGTATCGGGCGTGAGATGCATGAGGAGCCTCAGATACCAAACTTTGGTCTACCGGGAACCGGACCGGTGCTGCAGCAAGGCATGACCCTTGCCCTGGAACCGATGGTGAATGCCGGCGACTGGCGTACCCGCCTCGGTGATGACCACTGGACGGTGCTGACCGCTGATGGCAGCCTCTCCGCCCACTTTGAACATACCATCGCTATTACTGGCCAGGGAGCCGAGGTGCTTACTAGTAGAGAGGGAGTCTATGCCTAAGAAGGAGGCTATTGAGGTTGAAGGGACGGTAGTCGAACCCTTGCCTAATGCCATGTTCCGTGTTGAGCTGGCTGATGGTCATAAGGTGCTGGCTCACATCTCCGGCAAGATAAGGTTGCATTATATTAGAATCTTACCCGGCGACAAGGTTTTAGTTGAGCTTTCTCCCTATGACCTGAGTCGGGGTAGGATTACCTATCGGTTTAAGTAATATGGGGGTCAATGGTGAAAGTAAAAGCTTCAGTTAAGGTTAGATGTGAAAAGTGCAAGGTGGTGAGGCGGCGCCGGGTGGTCAGGGTCATCTGTTCCAACCCCAGGCATAAGCAGAGGCAGGGATAACCACTCTTGAAGAGAGGAGGTATGTAGATGGCACGTATCGCCGGGGTCGATATACCGAAAAATAAACAGGTTTGGGTCTCACTACAATATATCTATGGCATTGGTCCGTCTTTAAGCCAGAGGATTATAGCCCAAGCTGGCGTCGATCCCTATACTAAGGTGAGTGAACTGGCGGAAGAGGAGGTCAATCGTCTCCGAGAAATTATTGACCGCGAGTATAATGTTGAGGGGGAACTGAGGAAGGAGATTGACCTTAATATCAAGCGCCTTATTGAGATTGGCAGCTATCGGGGTATCAGGCATCGGCATGGCTTGCCGGTCAGGGGACAACGAACCCGAACCAATGCTCGTGCCAAGCGTGGTCCCCGTAAAACAGTTGCCGGTAGAGGCCAGAGGCGAGGCATGGCCAAGAAGTAATCAGGCCATAATTACGGAGGTAGAATGGCACAGAAAAAGCGAACTAAGGCAAGAAGGCGGGAACGCAAGTCCATCCCTGTAGGGAAAGCCTATATCCAATCCAGTTTCAATAACACCATGGTGACCCTCACTGACCCTCAGGGGAATGTTATTGCCTGGGGAAGCTCAGGCACCGCCCGGTTTAAGGGTTCACGCAAAGGCACTCCCTATGCCGCTCAATTGGCAGCTCATGATGCAGCGCGAAAAGGCATGGAGCATGGCCTACGGCAAGTAGAGGTTTACGTTAAGGGACCAGGCAGTGGGCGGGAGGCGGCTATCCGTTCCCTTCAGGGTTCAGGCCTTACCATTACCAGCATCAGGGACGTAACGCCGATTCCGCACAACGGTTGCCGTCCGCGTAAGAGGAGGCGGGTGTAGAACGATGGCGAGATATGCATCAGCGGTTTGCCGGTTATGCCGGCGTAGCGGCGAGAAGTTAATGCTTAAAGGTAGCCGCTGTTTTACTCCCAAGTGCGCCGTGGAGCGGCGGGCGAAGCCGCCAGGGCAACAGCCCACTCGGCGGCGGCGGCTTTCTGACCGTGGGCTGCAACTTCGGGAAAAGCAAAAAGCCCGCTATAGCTATGGGATTTTGGAAAGACAATTCCGGCGTCTTTTTGGAGGGGCGGAGAGGCAGTTAGGCATCACCGGGGAAAATCTACTGGTGCTGCTGGAAAGGCGGCTGGACAATGTGGTCTATCGTTTGGGCTTCGCCGACTCTCGCTCACAGGCTCGTCAGCTAGTGCAACACGGCCATATTATGCTTAATGAGCGCAAAACCGATATACCATCCTGTCTGGTCAAAGAAGGTGATACCATTAGCTGGCGGGAAGGTAGCACCAAGACCGAGTATTATAAACAATTGGCTCCAAGTATCGAGAGTAAGATCATCCCCAGCTGGTTAAGCCTGGAGGGGGAGAAACTGGTTGGTCGGGTTTTATCTCTGCCTACTCCTGATGACATTGAGGCTAAATTTGAGAAGCAGAGTATAGTTGAGTACTACTCGCGGTAAATCAAGGAGGTAGCAATTTGTCTCGTCTGGCTATAGCCAATATTGAGTGCATTGAAAGTGCCGATAACTTTGGACGCTTCCGAGCTGAGCCACTGGAAAAAGGCTTTGGCACTACCCTGGGCAATGCTCTGCGCCGAGTACTCCTTGGCTACCTTCCCGGGGTAGCCGTGACTCGGGTTAAGATCGAGGGAATTCAACATGAATTCTCTACTATCCCCTTTGTCAGGGAGGATGTCACCGAGTTTCTACTCAATGTTAAGGCACTACGGTTAAAATCCCTTTCTGGTCAGCCAGGTAAGTTAATACTGGAGGTGGAAGGGGAGGGGCGAGTTACCGCCGCCGACATTGAGCCTTCCACCGATTTTGAAATTGTCAACCCTGAGCTTTATCTGGCTACCTTAGATTCGCCTGAAGCCAAGCTCTATGTCGAGTTTGATATTGAATTGGGTGAGGGCTATCGGGAGGCTGAGTCCAGTGACAACCTGCCAGTAGGGGTGATCCCAGTGGATGCCATTTTTACCCCGGTACGCAAGGTCAATTTTAACGTTGAGCCCAGCCATATTAGTCGGGGGATAAGCCGGGAGCAGTTAGAGCTGGAGGTGTGGACGGATGGCACTATATCACCGGTGGATGCCATCAGCCATAGTGCCGAAATTCTGGTAGAACAGCTATCTCCCTTTATCGATTATGCCAAGATTTCTCGCCTGGAGGTAGAGAAGCAGCTCATTCGCGCCTCTATCACTGATGAAAAATATAATATGCCTGTGGAGCAGCTTGACCTCTCCGTGCGTACCATGAATTGCCTGAGGCGCGGTGGCATCGCCACCGTGGGGGAACTCATAAGCAGAGGCGAGAAGGGGTTGCTCTCGTTGCACAATTTTGGGCAGAAGTCCAAGCAAGAGGTAGAGGAGCGCCTGGCGGCATTGGGGTTAACTCTGGTTCCCCCGGTTGAGAAGGAAGAGGAGTAAGCAATATGAGGCACAAGGTAGCCGGTAGAAAATTGGGTCGGCCTTCAGCTCACCGTAAGGCGCTTTATCGTAACCTGGTAACCGACCTTCTAAACTATGAGAAAATTACTACTACCGAGGCTAAGGCTAAGGAAGTACGGAGCTTGGCGGAGCGGATGATTACCCTGGGTAAAAAAGGAGGGCTCCACTCCCGCCGCCAGGCACTTTCCTTTATTTTGGATAAGAGGATAGCTGATAAGGTATTTATTGAGCTTGCTCCAAGGTATGCTGAGCGCCCTGGCGGATATACTCGCATCATCAAGTTAAAACCCAGGCTTGGTGATGGGGCGCCTATGGTTCAACTTGAGTTGGTAGAGTAGGGAGGTTATCAACTTGGCCAAGACCACTAAGATTTTATTGATTATGGAATATGATGGTACACGCTACTACGGCTTCCAGTGGCAGGCTGGTTTGCCTTCCATCCAGGGAGAAATAGAGAAAGCCCTGCAGAAACTTACCGGGGAGAGGCGGCGGGTGATGGCTGCCAGCCGAACTGATGCCGGCGTTCATGCTAAGGGGCAGGTGGTCAGCTTCAGGACAGGGTCATCTCTTCCCATCCATAACTTTGTTCATGGCCTAAACCACTATTTACCGGCTGATATTGCCGTAAAGGCAGCCTATAAAGTAGACGATTCTTTTAATGTTAGGCGTGATGCCCTTAGTCGGGAATATAGCTACTATATATTAAACAGCCCCACCCGCTCTCCCCTGAGAGAAGGCTTCTCTTATCTGGTTGGTAGCCCTCTGGATGTTGAAGCCATGAACCGGGCTTCTAAAGTTCTTATTGGCGAGCACGACTTTGCCTCCTTTGCCAGTCTTAATGGGACTAGAATTAAGAGCACGGTAAGGCGCGTCTTCAGAGCCGAAATAGAAAAAGACGGGGAATTGGTTATCTTCAATATGGTGGCTAACTCCTTCCTGCCTCACCAGGTACGTAACACGGCGGGTGCCCTAATCAGGGTGGGCTTGGGCAAGATGAGCGTTGATGAATTTCATAATATGGTTGAGTTGAAAAAGCCGGCGCTGGCGGGACCAACTGCTCCGGCTTGTGGGTTATGTCTTACCCGGATAGATTATCCCAGTCCTTTGGGGGGGTGTAATGAAGACCTATAGCACCAAAGCCTCTGATATTAAGCGCCAGTGGCATGTGATTGATGCTTCGGGCAAGATTCTGGGCAAGCTGGCTACTCAGGCGGCTGGCTTACTTATGGGCAAGCATAAGCCAATATTCAGCCCCAACCTGGATACCGGCGATTTTGTCGTCATTATCAATGCCGATAAAGTTCGCCTTACTGGTAATAAGGCTGAGCAGAAGCTATATTATAGGCATTCAGGATACCCCGGCGGACTTAAAAGTATCAATCTGGAGAGAATGCTCGAGACCAATCCTACCCGGGTGATTGAACATGCGGTCAAGGGCATGCTACCCCACAATCGTCTTGGGGCGAGCATGATAAAAAAGCTCAAAGTCTATGCTGGTGAGAGTCATCCTCACCTGGCTCAGACCGGGGCTAGCTCAAAGGGGGCTGGTAGTTAAGGTGGTTCAGACGGAGAAGCAAACCTATTTTTATGGGACGGGCCGACGCAAGACGGCTGTAGCCCGGGTGAGGTTAGTCCCGGGCATTGGTGAGATTATCATCAATGGTATTCCCTATGAGCAGCTATTCCCCCGTCCTGAGCACCGCCGGGTGATAGTGCAGCCACTTTTAGTTACCGAGAGCCTGGGCAAGTATAATACCGTAATCAAGGTAGAGGGTGGTGGCGTATCGGGGCAGAGTAGTGCCATCTCCCATGGTATTGCTCGAGCCCTGGTGAAGGCTGATGAGAGCCTTAAGCCTCTACTGCGTCAGAACGGACTGCTGACCAGGGACTCCCGGGTTAAAGAGAGGAAGAAGCCCGGTCTTAAACGGGCGCGCAAAGCACCTCAATACACCAAGCGGTAATTCAGATAGAATTAACCCCATCCCCTTTGAGCTTAACTTTTTCTTCCCACCCTGGGGGCTTCGCCTC
>CAZHLO010000034.1:0-5765 GCA_964533385.1 uncultured Dehalococcoidales bacterium
TCTATATGATCGTCTTCCTGGTGCTGATTTTCGCCATGTTCTACTTCCTGATGATCCGCCCCCAGCGCAAGAGGCAGAAGGAACACCAAAAAATGATGGAGGAACTGAAGAGGGGGGACAGGGTAATCACTGCTGGCGGAATCTACGGGGTGATTGAAAGCATCAGCGAGGATAGTGTCATCATAAAAGTAGAATCAGGAGCGACTCTGAGGGTGGCTAAAGGTAGCGTCGCCATCATACGAGAGCAATAGGAAATGTTTAGCAAACTATCCTCTCGATTTAACGCGGTCTGAAACTCTATTTTATTCCCTCAGCACCCAGAAAAATCTTCGATTTTCCTGGGAACCCGCCTGACCCGGCTTAAGCCTTAGGTAGCGCTAAAAAGCGAGTTAAACTAGGACTCACCTTAGACATGGCAAGGATTATGCCCCAGCCGGCAAATAGCGTAGCCGTAATGACAACGCCTAAGATTAGGTCTTTCCCCACATTCTCCGATATAAGGAATAATTCTCCATTCCAAATATGGTCGACTACTCCAAAGAGTGCCCCGCCGTAAAGTATTAAACTAAGCCACCAAATCCTTGGCCCTTTCGTTTGCCGGCCGCGGATAGTCGTAATTATGGCGGCGGCAAGTGGTACAGTGTAGCACATTGTTCTTTACCTCCTCTTTAGTTTAATTGCAACTATATGCAATAAAATCTCAAAAAATTACCGGCTACATTTAACACAGCGCCCGAAAATTGCCAGGTGCCTCAAATCAGCGCTGAACCCGTATTCCCGGAGCAAAACATCTTTGAGCGAGGTCAGCACTGACTCATCAAGGTCAGTTATGGCGCCACATTCCTGGCAGACCAGGTGATGGTGGTGCCCTTTGCCTACCGGGTGGTATCTAACCCGCCCCTCGCCAAAGTCGGTCTCAGTTACCAGACCGAGTTTTTTGAGTAACTCCAGGGTGCGATAGACGGTTGAGATGTTGACCTGGGGGTATTTAGCTATCACCCGGGCATAGATTTCCTCAGCACTGATATGACCATCGCTAGCTTCAATAGCCGAGATAGTCATTAGCCGTTGCGGTGTCAGCCGATAGCCACTTTCAGTTAGCTTTTTGACTATGTCTCCGGAGTATTGCATCTGACGGTGGTATTATATCAGGGCTTTGAGTAAATTGCAAGCTTTTGCAATTACAACTACTTGCGACAACCGCCGCCTCAGACCTTATCTTGGCTATCCAGCATTATGGTTACCGGACCATCGTTGTGGATTTCAACCTGCATATACTGTTGAAAGCGCCCCGTCTCCACCTTTAGTCCGGTGGCTCTAACCTGCTCCACAAACTGCCCAAATAGTGCTTCAGCCTGAGCCGGTGGCGCGGCATCAGTAAAACTGGGGCGGCGTCCCTTCCTGGTATCAGCCAGCAGGGTGAACTGGCTCACCAGCAGCAGCTCGCCCTTGATATCTAGAGCCGAGAGGTTAAAGCGGTCCTTCTGGTCAGCAAAAATGCGCAGGTTGACGAGCTTTTGTGCCAAATACTGGATATCCTTTTCGGTATCGCCAATGACGATACCGACGAAAACCACCAGCCCCCGACCGATTCTGCCCACTACCTCGCCCGCCACACTCACTGAGGCGCCGGTAACTCGCTGTAAGAGCGCTTTCACTTCTTTTTCTCTCTTTCCTTCTTTTCGGCTGGTTTCTCTTTAGCCTTCTCTGGTTCGGGCGCACCTTTACGACTATCGGTGGTATAGAAACCGCTCCCCTTAAAGATAACAGGAACCGAGTGGATAACACGCCGAGCTTTTCCCTGGCATTTAGGACACATCGCTACCGGCTCCTCGTCAAACCTCTGCTTCCTCTCAAAACGGAAATGACAGGAACCACACTCATACTCATAAGTTGGCATTAATCAAACCTCAAAGGCAAAATTTTAGCCACTGCCTCCATTGCCTCACCAACAACGAAGAGCGAACCGGCAACGCAGACGAGGTCTCTCTCCCCGGCTAACGCCAGAGCCCGGGGTAGCGCCGATGAAACGTCTTCAGCTACCTGGGCTTTTACTCCATGCCGGGCAAATTCCGCCGCCAGAGGCGCCGGCGCCATCGCCCGAGGATGGCGAGAGCGAGTAACAATCACCTTATCAAAAAGGGGAAATAGCTCGGAGACTATGCTGGCAATATCTTTATCGTATGACGCCCCGATAACTAAGATAGCCCGGTCAAAATTAAAGTACTGCTCAATAGACTGCTTCAAGCTCCGGGCGGCGCCAATATTATGGGCGCCGTCAACTACCACCAGGGGGTGGCGGCTGAGAATCTGCAGCCGGCCTGGCCAGCTAACCCGCCCCAATCCTTCAATAACGCCTTTTTTAGGAATTACGAAACCCTTATCGGCTAAAACCTCCAACGCCGCCACCGCCGTAGCGGCATTACCCAACTGGTGCTGACCCAAGAGGGGAATAGAAAGTTCATAAATGTCTCTTCTTCCCTGCACTCGAAGCAGCTGCCGGGCTAAATCAAAGCCGAGACCCTGCCAGGTGACATCACTGCCAACGGTTATTAGCTGTGCCCCGCAATCCCGACAGGTCTCCCTGATTACCCCAGCCGCCTCATCAGGCTGGGGAGAAATCACCACGGTGCTGCCAGGCTTGATAATACCCGCCTTCTCGGCAGCAATTTCAGCCAAGGTATTGCCCAATACATCCATATGGTCAAAGCTAATCGGGGTGAGAATGCAGACCGTAGGGTTAATCACATTGGTGGCATCAAACTTCCCTCCCATCCCCACCTCCAGCACCTGAAAATCCACCCCCCTTTGCCCAAAGTAAGCAAAGGCGAGCACGGTCAGGAATTCAAAGGTAGTCAGCTTACCATAGGTAGCCCTCTCGTTCACCGCCTCAACCTCAGGCTTAAGCCCTTCCACCAGAGCCGTCAGCTCCGCCTCTGAGATTAACTCACCATCAACCCGGAGACGCTCTCTCCAGGTATGCAAATGGGGCGAGGTATAAAGCCCGGTGGTATAACCACAGGCACTAAGAGCTGATGCCACCATAGCCGCTACGCTTCCCTTACCATTGGTGCCGGTGATGTGAACCGACTTGGCTTGGTGATGAGGGTTGCCCAAGTAAGATAGTAGTTCATCAACACGCCTGAGGTCATAGAATGCCGGGTCATGAGGCATCCCAATCTTTTCGTAGTCGGTGTAGCTATTGATGTAATCTATGGCTTGCTGGTAATCCATATCGGCTAATTATATCATTGCCACTAGCCATCAACAATCCACGACTCTTGACCTAGCCCACAGGGGCTGATATTATCAGCTTATACGGGGGTGCAAGGTGAGTTTCAGCGAAAAGCTGACGGGTGCCATGCAAAAGAATGAGAGCTTACTCTGCATTGGGCTTGACCCTGACCCCGAGCTGATGCCGAGCAAGATGGGCGTTTTAAAATTCAACAAGGCAATTATTGATGCTACCTCTGACCTGGTATGCGCCTATAAGCTCAATCTCGCCTTTTATGAAGCCCTTGATGAGGGAATTGATGCCCTGAAGCGCACTATTAATTACATACCGGATAATATTCCCGTCATTGGCGATGCTAAACGAAACGATATCGGCAACACCGCTCGAGCCTACGCCAAAGCTATTTTTGATATCTTCAACTTTGATGCCACTACGGTGAACCCTTACCTTGGCTTCGATTCAATAGAGCCTTTTATTGAGTACCGGGATAAGGGGATATTTATCCTGTGCCGCACGTCAAACCCCGGCGCCGTTGATTTCCAGAGCCTGCGCCTTCAGACCGAGCATGGGCAATTTCCCCTATTCGAGATAGTAGCCCTCAGAGCCGCCCAGTGGAATAAACAAGGCAATAATATCGGGTTAGTGGTGGCAGCCACCTATCCTGAGGAACTAAAACTGATAAGGCAGAATCACCCCAATATGCTGCTCTTGATACCCGGCATTGGTGCCCAGGGAGGAGACCTGGCTTCAGCAGTTCACTATGGGGTCGATGCTCGGGGGCATGGAGCGATTTTAAGCTCGTCAAGGCAAATCATATACGCCTCAAGGGAAGGTGATTTCGCCCAGGCAGCACGGCGGGTCGCCTTCTCGCTGAGAGACGAGATTAACCATCATCGCTCTACCCTAGCCTCAGCTCGCTAGAGACAAAAAGCATGGTTATGGAGATAAAGTTGGGCGATGTGGTTCGCCTCAAGAAGAAGCACCCCTGTGGCAGCGATGAGTGGCAGGTGGTCAGACTGGGGGCTGATATCGGGATTAAATGCCTTAAGTGCCAGCGCCGGGTGCTCATCGCGCGCAGTGTCTTCGAGCGCCGAGTTAAAGCCTTTGTCTCACGAGGTCAGTAACGGCACGCCGAAGACTCTTTGAGTTGATAATGGGGCATACTAATGCCATAATACAGCCAAAAGATTCCCTAAGGCACAAATAGGAGGCAAAAAAGTGAAGATGCGTTTTCTTGGCGAAACTGGTGTCAAGGTCTCTGAGCTATGCTTGGGGACGATGACTTTTGGCGATCGAGGCTTCTTCAAGAACATTGGTGGGCTTAGACAGAAGGAAGCTAATACCCTGGTGAATATGGCTCTGGAGGCAGGGATAAACTTCTTTGATACTGCCGATGTCTATTCTGAGGGACTATCAGAGGAGATACTCGGCAAGGCACTGGGCAACCGACGCAAGAGCATCATCCTGGCTACCAAAGTCCGCGGCAAAATGGGTCCGGGGCCCAACGATGCCAGACTTTCCCGCCATCACATTATCGAGGGATGCAACGCCAGCCTGAAGAGGCTGGGCACGGACTATATCGACCTCTATCAAGTCCACCGCTTCGACCCCGACACACCGCTGGAGGAGACCATGCGGGCTCTTGATGATTTGGTGCGTCAAGGGAAGGTGCGCTACATCGGCTGTTCCAACTTCACTGGCTGGCAGTTGATGAAAGCCCTGGCTATCTCAGATAAGCGCGGCTGGGAAAGGTTCGTCACGCTGCAAGCCCTCTATTCACTGATGGCACGCGAATTGGAAAATGAGCTGGTGCCTCTATGCCTGGACCAGGGGCTAGGCATTCTGACCTGGAGCCCTTTGAGCGGCGGCTTCCTCAGTGGCAAATACCGTAGGGGAAAGCCTCAACCCAAGGGCACCCGGCTTAGTGGGCCACAACCAAGATTCCTGCAATTTGATGAGCAAAAGGGATTTGATATTGTCGAAGAACTGGACCGAATTGCCCAGGCACATAATGCCACCGTTGCCCAGGCAGCGCTTAATTATCTGCTTCGTAAAACGGGAGTGACTTCAGTCATCATTGGCGCGCGGACGCCGGAGCAGTTGGCTGATAACCTCAAAACAACTGATTGGGAAATGACCGCTGAAGAAGTCAGCCGGCTCGATGAAATCAGCAAGCCACCTCCTCTTTATCCTTACTGGATGCTGGCAATGGCATTTGACTAAGTGAATATGCCCCCTTGGCGGCTATCCTCCTCACGGTTGAATTGGTATAATAAAGACGTATGGCACGCCGGATAATGCATATTGACCTTGATGCCTTCTTCGCCTCGGTAGAGCAGGCGGAAAATCCCCAGCTTAAAGGTAAACCGGTGGTAGTCGGCGGCAGGCCCCAGGGGCGGGGGGTGGTTGCCTCCGCCTCATATGAAGCCCGGGCTTTTGGACTGTATGCCGGCATGCCCCTCGTCACCGCCAGCCGCCTTTGCCCCCAGGCTATCTTTATCCAGGGCAGCTTCCCCAAGTACCACCAAGC
>CAZHLO010000034.1:5775-7425 GCA_964533385.1 uncultured Dehalococcoidales bacterium
CCTCTTCGTCGGCAGCGTCAGATGTGTATAAGAGACAGCCCCAAGTACCACCAAGCATCGCAAAACTTTATGACCATCCTGGCTGACTTTTCCCCATTTCTTGAGCCGCTCGGTCTTGACGAGGCATATCTGGACGCCACCGGCTTTGAATCTATCTATGGCTCCATTCAACAGATGGCGGTGAAGATAAAGCAGCGGATTAAGGAAGAACTGAGGCTCAATGCCTCGGTGGGCATCGCCAGCGGCAAGGTCGTAGCCAAGGTTGCCTCTGAGCTATCCAAGCCCGACGGACTACTGGAGGTGGCTAGTGGGGAGGAGCGTTCCTTCCTGGCGCCGTTACCTATAGCCAAGCTGCCGGGGATAGGCAAGAAAACAGGGCAAAAATTAAATGCTCTGGGCATTACTACTATAGGCAAACTATCTATTATGCCGTTAAAAGCCCTTAAAAGCCATTTTGGTGCGTCTGGTGAGGTTCTACATCGCTTTGCCAATGGCATTGATGATAGGGAGGTGGAGCCGCCTGCCCCAGCCAAGCAAATCAGCCGGGAGACTACCTTCGGCAAGGATAGCCGAGACCGCTCCTTCCTTAAGGCAACCCTGCGCTACCTTGGAGAGCGGGTGGGCGCCGACCTGCGTCAGAAGGGAAAGCGGGCGAGGTGCGTAACCTTAAAGCTGAGATATGCTGATTTCACCACCATCACCCGCCGCCAGACCCTGCCCCAGACCACTGATAGCGACCAGACTATCTTTGTCACCGGGCTGAAGCTGTTAAACAGGGTGCTATCTGAGGAAAAGCGAGCGGTGCGCCTTATTGGCATCGGGGTATCAGAGCTGGTGGAGGCGGGCAAACAGCTGGATATGATGGACACCTCTGCCCGAAGGCAGGAGCAGCTGAATAGAGCCATCGACCGCATCCGCAAGAAATACGGCTTTACCGCCATACAGACGGGCAGAACACTAAAGCTAAAAGACCTCTTCCCCGAGAGTGGAGAAGGCTACACGCTACAGACGCCGAGTCTATCGAGGTAGGGACTACTCCATATCCAGCAGTCTCTTCTCACCCTTTATCTTCTGCAGATCGGTTATGTCCTGGGTGACTTCTAGAACGCCGATGTACTTGCCCTTCTTATCTTTGACCGGGAAATACCTGATATATATCCTGCGCCCCTTAAGCTCAATCCAGAACTCGGCGACCTTTCGCTTGCCCGATTTTAAGTCACTTACTACCTGATTTACCTTGTGTACGCTCTGCTGCGGATGGCACTGCTGCACCTTCCTGCCGATTACCGCCGGAGTCCTTCTGAATATCCTCTCCTCGCCCCGGCTGTAATACCTGACGGTATCAGTCCCGTTAACGAAGGTTAAATCCACTGGCAGGGTATCAAAGATAGCCTCAAGCGTCTCAATAGAAAGCGTTTCCAGCATAGCTCACCCCCAATCCCATGTTACCTAATATATACCACTTAGCCTAATTTGAGTCCAGCCTCTTACAAGAGATTGTGGAAACCTATCCCCCTGACCCCCTTCCCTTAATTATTTTTAAAGGGAAGGGGGTGGGTAAGTAAGGGAGGGGGCTTCGCCCCCTCCCTAAAATTTCTTCCCCCTCTCCTTTTTAAGGAGAGGGGGATTAAGGGGGTGAGGTTAATAAAC
>CAZHLO010000035.1:0-7425 GCA_964533385.1 uncultured Dehalococcoidales bacterium
AGGTAGAGAAAAAGGTTAGTCTGTGACTAACTCCTTAATTGCTCTGCTCCACCCTTCTGGCCCTACCCCTTTAACTTTATGGATATTTCGCAACTTCAACTTTGTCCACCGAAGCCGGTGGCTTTGAACCAATGCTGGTAGGTCCACCACTGCTAGCATCGTCTCATCACTCTCATTATCTCCGATACCTACGGTCGTTATCTTGCCCCAATTTAGCTTGAACAGCTCGGTTAGGGCTTTGACTGCTCTACCCTTATCACTCCCTGCCGTCACCTCGTAAAATCTCCCACCAAAGGTACAGATAAGGCCGGCTTGCTTAATCTTCTTTAATGCTAGGTTTACACCTTTTTTATCACCTTCAATCTTGGTTGTTACACTGTACTCTCGCTGCTTGGCAAACTCAGCAATTTTTAAACTTAAACCGGTTTCGCGAGCCACCTCTTCCACACTCATATCGTCAAAACCGGTAAAACGACAGCCAGTCTCCTCTTCAACAATCTTCTTTACTTTTCGCCTCACTTCTTGGTGGGAGGTGCCCAGCTCAATCACAAAATAATCCTTGGGAATAAAGATAGCACCCCCATTTTCAACTATAAATGGGTCTCTTATACCCAGTTCCGCTCTATAGACTTCTTGCTCAGCCTTGGTCTTAGACGAGCAGAAAATGATAGGTATCTCTCTTTCTTGTAGCCATCTTAATGCCTCCAGTGCCCGGCTATAAGAGTAGTTGACGGGATGGAGCAGAGTCCCATCTAAATCGGTAAATACCACCTTTTTGGCTACTGCCTGACCAACTTCAGCACTGATAAATCTCTCAAGTAATATCTGCTCTTTGGGCACTGAATACTTAGGCAGTTGTGCTCCAATTGATTGGGCAAATTTTTGTATATCTGCTTTTTGGGGTGGGGGGATAAACCTCATTTGGGGAACCTTTTCCCTTGACTTCAAACACTTTTGCTCCAGCAATTGTTTAAAGATTAGTTGCTTAGTGGATGGCTCGCAAAGGGGACTATGGTAGATAACAGAAAGGCTAGGCAATAACATGTCCTGCACCAGATGCTCCTCGCCTCTTTCCTCATGAAGGTGGGGATTTATGGTCTCGGTTTGAACTATCTCTACCCCCTTTTCCGCTACTGTCTTGTCGGCTATAGGCAGTAACCCTCCAAACTGCTCAAAGATGGATATGAGTTCCTGCACTTCAATAGCATAGCCGGAGCCATAGGTTAACATCTTTGCCAGCTTTATGCTCATAGCATGTTCTCCAGCATTGGCTGTCTTGATAATCTCGGTTTCAAATTTTTTCTTGGTGGATAAGAGGTGATTTATGTATTTATTGCTTATCTCCGAGACCCTTCCAAACTTTCTAAAATATAATTCCCCGGCAATCTTGGGCTTATAACGCCATAAAATCCTGACCATAGCATAAGGGGATTTGGCTAGACTAAAGCCGATAGCATAGTGTTTCACATACTCCCAGACAGCGCCGGGTATGTAGTTATCGGTATCAATAAACCCCACATATTCCCTTCCATGTAACATAGCCAATAAAATTCCTATTATCATCCCCTCGCTTTTCCCACTCCTCACTAACCCATCCTCATCTAGAAGCTCACCATAATCGGCTTGTTTAAGAGCCTGAGCCAAGACAGGGTCTTTTTGATGGACAATCAAAGCCTGACGCTTAGTAGCGTGGCAAAATCGACTTAAGATATCTTGCTCACTGAGAAAGGTATCCACTTCTCCTCTTTGGCTATTAGAGACTACTATCATCAAGCATTCGTGAGGTACACCGCTGAGCACACCTCCAAAGACGGTGAGGTCTTCGTTTTTAACAGGGAGAACGATGGCCATTCTACGCTCGATATCCTCAATAACATCCTTCCCGATTGTCTGGACTTCCGGGATTTCGCCATTAGGGGACCTTGCTCCCGAGTCCAGCTCCAGGACTCTCCGCACACCATGAATCTTTACTGAGCCTAGATGTTCAGCAAGCCCTATACTTTCTATACGCACTTTTCCCCCAAAGTCCCATGTGTATCACATAGTATGCTACAGAGTACCCACCTTGCCTTAGTTTATGCCACTTTAATACGTGTCGGGGTCTGCTTACTAGTATAAAGTAGGTTGGCAGGTGATGGTATTCCCCATAAGGGTTAACTTTTTGATTTAGAATAACCCAAAAGTATTACATCGAGTATCAGTGGGAGTTTTAACCCCTTTCTTTTTAATTGCCAATATCGTCCATCAATGCTATACTCTGACATACCTCAATTGAGGAGTTGCTGCTTATGAAGAGGGGCGACGGGCGTGCCTACGATGAGTTGAGACCGGTGAAAATAACCCCCGGTTTCCAGAGCTTTGCCGAAGGCTCAGCGCTAATTGAGCTGGGAAAGACCAGGGTGCTGTGTACGGTTAGCGTTGATGAGAAGGTGCCAGCCTTCCTCAGGGGAGAGGGCAACGGCTGGATTACCGCCGAATATGGTATGCTGCCCCGCTCCACCGTCACCCGCACCCCCCGCGATTCCTCAATGGGCAGAGTTGCCGGCAGGAGCCAGGAAATTCAGCGCCTCATCGGACGCTCACTGAGGGCAGTAACCGACCTCACTGCCCTTGGGGAAAGAACCTTGATCGTAGACTGCGACGTATTGCAGGCAGACGGCGGCACCAGGACGGCAGCTATTACCGGCGCCTATGTTGCCCTGTACCAGGCACTCCAAACCTTGTCCAATATGGGGGTGATAGCCTCAATACCGCTGAAGAGCTCGGTAGCTGCCACCAGCGTGGGTATTGTCCATGGCTACCAGGTATTAGACCTGTGCTATGATGAAGACTGCAATGCCGCGGTTGACTTTAACGTGGTGATGACGAGTAAAGGTGAATTTGTTGAGGTTCAGGGCACGGCTGAAGGCAAGCCCTTCTCCAAGGAGACCATTGATTCTCTGCTCTCTTTAGCCGAAAGGGGCATCAAACAACTGTTTGAAATTCAGCAGGCTGCCCTGGAAAAACTATAGCCAACTAAGGTCTTACCTGCCCGCTACCGAAGATAATCCATTTATAGCTGGTTAGCTCCCTCAGCCCTATTGGACCGCGGGCATGAAACTTCTGGGTGCTGATAGCCACCTCGGCGCCAAGCCCGAATTGCGCGCCATCAGTGAAATAAGTGCTGGCATTGACATAGACGCAGGCAGCATCCACTTCATTAAGGAAGCGCATAGCAGAGCTATAGTCCTCAGTGATAATAGCCTCGTCGGCTCCGGTGCTATGGCGCTCAATATGCTCCAGCGCCTCATCCAGGGAATCCACCACCTTAACCGCCGCCACCAGTGCCAAGAACTCCTTGTCCCAATCACTATCTACGGCCGGCACCAGCTTCAAAGAGGGTATGGATTTAAGGATAGCCATCGCCCGCTCATCACAGCGCATCTCCACCCCGGCTTTGGCCCACTCTGCTGCTACCTTAGGTAAACAACTCTGGGCAATATCAGCATGAACCAGGAGTGTATCCAAGGCATTGCACACTGAAGGGCGCTTCACCTTGGCATTAAAGGCAATAGCCACCGCCTTATCCACATCAGCGTTTTTGTCAACATAGGTATGGCAAACGCTAACGCCAGCGCCAATCACTGGCATAGTGGCGTTTTCCCTAACTAGCTTTATCAGTTCAGCCCCACCCCGGGGGACCATTAAGTCAATAAAGTCCCTCATCTTGAGCATCTCATTAACCAGGGCTCGGTCAGTATTTTCAATAAATTGCACCGCCCCCTCGGGAACGCCGGCTCTAGTTGCCGCCTCCTGAACTACCTTAGCCAGGGCACTATTGGAGTGAATCGCCTCTTTGCCTCCCCTTAAGATGACGGCATTGCCCGACTTCAGGCAGAGGACGGAGATGTCTACAGTAACATTGGGTCGGCTCTCATAGATGGCACCAATCACCCCAAGCGGCACCCGCTTTCTGCCGAGCAGCAAGCCATTGGGCAGGGTGCGCATATCAAAAACCTCGCCCACGGGGTCGGGCAAGGCTGCCACCGCCAGCACGTCCTTGGCTATAGCCTCAAGGCGCTCAGGGGATAACATCAGCCGCTCCAGCATGGCAGCGTTCACCCCCGAGGTGTGAGCCTCGTGGTAGTCAATTTTGTTAGCTGACAGTATTTCATCCTGCTTGGCTAAAAGGTCGTCTGAGATATTATATAAAGCCTTATTCTTGACCTCAGTAGACAGGTAAGCCATGCGCCGAGACGCTGCCTTAGCCCCTCTGGCCTTTTCTTCTAGCTCTTTAATTGCGGATTTCATATTTTCACTCCCCTAAAACGCCAAAGTTATTTCAGTGGCTTATTGAAGCCGCCCACTCCCCCTGAAATAATAGCTAAACATGGGGGGAACAGCAGCAATTACCCTATTAACCATCTTCCGGATATAACACGTGCCTCTGCGCCCGTCCTCCAATTCAATAGTATATCCATCGCCATCACTGAAGCGCCTATACTCCCTGAGGATAAACTCGCCCCGCCAGCCTGCTGCTGATGCAACATAGAACCGGTATTTAATACTGACCCCGGATTGGTCACCTCCGGGAGCATAAATTTTGCCTGTGCCCACAAGTTTGTCTACGCCCACTTTAACTCCTGCTTTCTAGACCACCACCAGATTATTTCGGTGCACTACTTCTGAACCGTAGTCATAGCCAAGAAGGGTGGCAATCTTCCTGGAGTGCGCCCCTTTAATAACAGCGATGTCAGCCGAGCTATAGTTGGTGATGCCACAGCCAACCCGAGACCCCTTGGGGTCATAGATGTTAACTATGTCGCCGCGCTGAAAATCGCCCTCAACGTCTCTTATACCGGCGGCCAGCAGGCTCCGCTTCTGCTTCTTTAGTGCCAGGGCAGCCCCGGAATCTACCACCAGCTTGCCCCTGGTGGAAAGACCGCTGAGCATCCAGCGCTTGCGGCTCTCCAACTTGCTGGTAGCGGGCAAGAAACGGGTGCCTATAGCCTCACCGTTTGCCAGCTTTAAAATAACATCCGGTTCCCTGCCATCAGCGATAACCACCGTCACCCCTGAGGAAGTGGCTAGCTTGGCTGCCTCTACCTTGGTAATCATGCCTCCGGTGCCCAGCCTGCTGGGGGTATCAGCTGCCAGGCGCTCAATATCTGAATCTATCACCTTCACCTGGGGAATAAGCTGGGCATGGGGGTCATGATGGGGGTCAGCGGTATATAGCCCGCCAATATCGGTAAGAATCAGCAGGACGTCAGCATCAACCAGATTAGCTACCATAGCCGAAAGATTATCATTATCGCCAAATATAGCCTCCTGAATCTCATCCACTGCCACCACATCATTTTCATTGACAATGCATAACACCCTCAACTCCAGCAGAGCCAGCAGGGTGTTGCGGGCATTGAGATAGCCCGCCCGGTCGAGGAGGTCAGCCTTAGCCAGCAACGCCTGAGCCACCGTGATATTATACTTACTAAAAAGCTGCTCATAGAGGTTCATAAGGCGGTGCTGCCCCACCGAAGCCAGCACCTGCTTGAAGGGGATGCCTTTAATCTTCTTGGTCAGCCCCAGCTTATGCCTGCCCGAGGCTATAGCCCCGGAGGAAACTATAATCACCTCCAGCCCTCGCTGATGCAGTTTTGCCACCTGACTTACCAAGCTTGATATTACATCCTGGTCCAGACGGTCGCTGCCGCCGGTAAGCAGGCTGGTGCCGAACTTAGCCACTATCCGGTGATATGACATAGCCGATTTGCCCATCCCCCAGCTCACATAAATCTGCTTAATTATAGCAGATTATAGCAAATTGCTTGGTATTCTGTCCTGTGCTAAAATTTTGGGGAGGGCTAGACCGTTTCGGCTAGCCCTAGAGGTGTTTGGGGAGAATGAGAATGGAGCTAACTCAATTACTGCATCTTATTGAGGAGATGCCCACCTACCGCCAGCTGGTGGAAGAGCTTAAGCAACAAAATAGTGAGACTAAGGCAGTGGTGCTGGAAGCGGCTAAGCCCTACCTCATAGCGGCTCTATACCAATCTTTGCCGCTACCTATGCTGGTGGTTACGGCACAACCAGAGAAATGTCGCAAGCTCCATGAACAACTGTTAGCCTGGAGCCACTCCAGCGAGGCAAAGCTCTTCCCTGAGCCTGATGGCCTCCCCTACGAGCGCATTGCCTCAGATGCCTCCACCGAGCAAGAAAGGGTGCAGGTGCTATCGGCTCTGGCTGGTATAAATAGAGAGGCAAGCTCTCCGCTAGTGGTTGCCTCTGCCCCAGCCCTGATGCAGAAGACAACACCACATAGCGATTTTGCCTCCGCCTGCCACACGGTAAAAGTGGGAATGAACATTGAGCCGTTTCACCTGCTAGGACAATGGGAAGCTATGGGCTACCGGATGGAAAACACCGTGGAAATGCCAGGAACCATAGGTCATCGCGGCGGCATCGTTGATATCTACCCCCCCACCAGTGACCTGCCCGCCAGACTTGAGTTTGTGGGTAACACCATTGATAGCATCCGGCTCTTCGACCCGGCAAGCCAGCGCTCGTTAACCTCGGTATCATCCCTGGCTATTGGTCCGGCGACGGAGTTATCCCTGCCCAAAACCGATAGCTTGCTGGACTTCCTGCCCCCGAGTTGCCTCTTAGTGCTTGATGAGCTTCAGAATATTGAACAGGCAATGGATGACCTAGAGGCTCAAGCCAGCCAGCTACGCGCCGAAAAAATAGAGCAGAGAGAGCTACCAGTTAATTTCCCAAAGCCCTATTTCACCTGGAAAGAGCTGGAGCCGAGAATAAAAGAGAAGCCCCACCTCAGACTTACCGCCTGGGGTGTTGAGCGGGATGAACCAGCCTACCAGCTAAACTTCACCCCCACCCCCAGCTATGCCGGACAATTGCCAGCGTTCCTCAAAAAGGTGAAGCAGTGGCTAAACCAAAGACAACGGCTGATAATCGTCAGCCATCAAGCCAGCCGACTCTCCGAGCTGCTTGGTCAAGAAGATATTATTGCTTCGCCGGTTACTGAAATAGAAGCGATACCGCTGCCCGGCTCGCTCACCCTAGTTCAAGGGCTGCTGGCTGAGGGCTGGGTGATGAATAATGAGACCCGCCTCTTCACCGATACTGAAATCTTTGGCTTTATCAAGCAACGGCGTCTGGTAAAAAGAAGACCGGTGCCCCACCATCAGTTCCTCATTGAGCTAACTCCGGGTGACTATGTGGTGCATGTTGAGCATGGAATTGCCCGGTTTGCTGGCGTTACCAGAATGAGCACCGAGAACAGCGAAAAGGAATACCTGGTTTTACAATATGCCGCCAATGATAAGCTCTATGTCCCCACCGACCAGATAGACCGGGTCAACCGCTACATAGGAGCCGTGGAACAGCCACCAACACTCTCTCGACTGGGTACGCAGGAATGGACGA
>CAZHLO010000036.1:0-7392 GCA_964533385.1 uncultured Dehalococcoidales bacterium
TGATTGAAGCGAAAAACCCTCTTATAGTGGCAGGCTATTCCAGCCGGTATCCGGAATCGGTGGCATCACTGGTAGAACTAGCTCAGACTTTATGCGCCCCGGTGCTTTCTGGTCTAACAAGGATGAATTTCCCGACTACGCATCCCCTCTCTGCCGGAATCGAACAGATTGGGGGAAGCAGGAAGGCAAATCCCTACATAGCGGATGCCGATGTGCTCTTGGTCATTGACTATGATACGCCGTACGTGCCGGCAGAGGGATTCCCCCGACCAGAAGCTAAAATCATCCATATTGATATTGACCCCTTGACGCAAGGTAGACCTCTTTGGCACCGCGGGGCAGATATTTTTATTGAGGCTAACTCGAGAGAAGCCATACCGGCTCTAAATAAGATAATTTGCCAGA
The DNA here is from genome assembly GCA_964533385.1 of uncultured Dehalococcoidales bacterium. GTDB lineage: Bacteria > Chloroflexota > Dehalococcoidia > Dehalococcoidales > BS750m-G39 > CAZHLO01. The sequence continues at coordinate 406 of CAZHLO010000036.1, forward strand.
GACTAACTCCCGAAAGGTGGGCAAAATTCCGTGAACGCTTCAGTCAGCTAGAGAGTAAGCACCAGAAGGAGCGGAATGAGTGGCACGCTTTGGGGGCGAATAGCTCCAATCAGAAGCCGATCTCCCCGGACTGGCTCTGCCACTGTATAAATAAGGTTGTGGACGAGGACACAATCATAATTAACCATACCCTAAGCCAATCAGCGTCGGTAACAGAGCAGATTGAACGGACCAAACCGGGAACTCTACTTGGCTGCGCTGGTGGTTCCATTCAGTGGGCACTGGGGGCTGCTTTTGGAGCAAAAGTGGCAGCTCCAGATAGAACGGTGGTGAGCCTGATGACGGATGGTGGCTTTATCTGGGGTTGTCCTGTGGCTACTCTCTGGTCTGCCAGTTCTTACCACGCTCCATTTATAGCAGTCATCTTCAACAATCAGTCATACGGTGTTGTCAGAGGGTTGGTCCAGGATCTTTCTGGGGAAGAGCTCTCCGACAAGATGGCATTTGAGGCGGGAGCAGCTATTATGCCTCCCCCCGAATATGCCTTGGTAGCTCAAGCCTGTGGTGGTTACGGGAGGATGGTGGAAGACCCGGATGATGTTCTGCCTGCCTTAAAAGAGGCCCTAAACCAAGTCCGTAAGGGGAAGCCAGCCGTGGTAGATGTCAGGCTAGGAAAGAGGTAGTGACAAATCTAATTAATATGAAAAGGAGAGGGTACAAATGGAGAAAAACACGGAAACAAAAACACAATCCTGGAAAATAATGCAGGTCGGGGTAGTGGTCAGAGACATGGACAAAGCTATTAAGCGCTTATCTTCCTTAGGCATGGGCCCGTTTGAATCTTGGCTTCTGCCTCCAGATAGAGAGGAGTGGTACCGCGGACAGCCTCATAAGGCTAACGTTAAGATAAGCATGGCTCAGGTGGGAAATGTACAACTTGAGCTAATCGAGCCGCTTGAGGCGAGATCTGTCCACAAAGAGTTTCTGGATGGCAAAGGGGAGGGCATTCAACACGTAATGTTTGCCGTAAAAGACCTTGAAAAGGAGCTAGCCAGGCTTACCAAGGAAGGGGCTATTGAATTGCTTCATGCCAAGCTGCCCGATGGTACTGAGCTCGCTTACCTCGACCTTAACGTGGGCGGAATTATTATAGAGCTGGTTCAAAAAAGGTAAAAGACGTAGAAAGTAACGTCAGAAAGCCTCAAACAATTAATAGCTTAGGTTGTTACCTGATGTCACAAAAGGGCGCATTGTTTAATATTACTTGGCCAAACAAGGAATGAACACTTGATTAGGCAGAATTTGTAGCTTAAAATGAGTAGACAAACATGGGGCAGACTTGTTCAGATATGAGGACGAGGTCAGATACAATGAAAGAAGTTTGACTTCAGATGGAAAACGCAAGGGGGATCACAGAATGGCTGAATTAAAATACAAAAAATATATCGTGACCGATTTAATGACTCCGGAGGAAGTACAAAAAGGGGCTGCCGAGTATTCTAAAAGGGCGACGCGTATATTGTGGTTAGATAGTGATGTAGTTGAAGGAGCTTTTCACGTAAATTGCTCCTGGTATTGGAAAGCCACAGATACACCGGGTGCTCCAGCTCATACACATGATTATGATGAGGTCATAGCTTTTTTCGGTAGCGACCCACAGAACCCACACGATTTGGGTGGAGAAGTAGAGTTCTGGCTGGAAGACGAAAAATATTTGCTCACAAAGAGCTGCCTTATCTTTGCTCCCAAGGGGCTGAAGCATTGTCCACTTAGAGTAACAAGGATTGACAGGCCCATATTCCATTTTACTGTGGTAACTGGCGGTAAATATATCGCTAAGGGCGTCACTCCTAAAAAAATCCGCTGAATCGCACGTTTACTTATTGTGTTACTCTATGTCACTAAAGGGGCTTTAACACACCAACATAAAATGGCAATTCCCGTACTCGTCTTATGCTCAGGCTTGAGTTAATTTAGTTACCGCGGTTTTAAGGGAGCCAGAGGCGCCAGATTCTCCGGACGTGTTGTCCGGGCACGGATAAGATAAGCCTCAAGCCAGCCACGTGCTTTCTCAGGATGGTCGACGGCATAAACAATTGACTCATAATCGAACTCATTGATACGGTCATTCGCTGCCCTGATGGCATCAATATTAATCCTAATAGCTGTCTCTACCGGCATTCTCTCCGGATTTATATCAATGCCAAAGTAGCCGCTATAACTGTGTATTTTTAATATGTACAATAAAGCGTCGAATTGTTCGGGGGACACAACTCCAATGTTAAGATCCTGATCATAATTACCTAGAGGCTGGCTGTTAACGTGGAGATGTGCTAGTCTACCTTCAGATAGTGGCCAGCTATAAGCGTAGGGCAGGTCTTCATAACCCATCAGCACATGCCCTATTTCGGGATTCAGACAACAAAGAGCATCACCATTATCCAGTATGCGTCTGTTCTGGGGGTTCTTTAAGAGGGACTCGACCTGGTGACATAACAGGATTCCTTCCGCAGTCGTACCATATAATTGATGACCGCGTGGCTCATAGGGTTTAGGCTCAACGGCAAAACGTACTCCCGGGACTTTATCCATCGCTTCAGCTAACCCCGTGGCAAATCTCGAACGCATCTCCGTGAAATTAATACCAAAGGAGTTCTCGTAGCCATCAATACCAAACCAGCAAACGGAAAAATCGGTCTTCATTTCCCGATTCATTTGCAACGCTCTCACGACCAAATCAATGGCCGTACGCCGTATTTTGGGATTCGGGTTAGATAATGAGCCAAACTCAAAGATGGGGTCACGGAAAACCAAAGGAGCCACCATAATGAGCTTAATACCGGTATCTTTCTCGAATTTCTTCCAGATATGGGCATTATCCTCATTAATTTCATTGGGATAATGAGCTTCCAGACCGCTGAGGCCGTAGTCCTTCAATTTAGCCGCTATCTCCAGACGTTCTTCAATATCGATATCTTTCTTGTATTTAGCGTGGAATCTGGAGTCCTGCACGGAGAAAAACCAGATACCCGCGGAGAACTTAAGGTCTAGACGAAATGATTTCAGATGCCTGACCATTTGTGCCGGGCTGCGTTTAATTGTCTGCTCTTTAAGGTTCTTTAATACCATTATTATCCCCTCCCTTTACCAGAATAAATCTAATTACAAATCGAGGTCTATTACGATTGATATTTATGGTAATATAATAACATATTATTTTATTATTTTGAGTAAGTGAGGAGGAAGATTATGTCTGAACTCTATGGTGGTATTGAAGCTGGAGGTACCAAGTTTATCTGTGCTGCAGGTAACAGCCCGCAGGACTTAATAGCGATAAGTGAGATCCCTACCACCATTCCCGCCGAGACAATTGAGCGGGTGATTGATTTCTTCCGAGGACAAAAAGGGCTCATTGCCATCGGTATTGGTTCTTTCGGGCCGGTTGACCTCGACATTAGTTCACCAACATACGGATATATCACCACTACCCCTAAACCGGGTTGGGTCTTTACCGACCTCGCCGGTACCATCGGGCGAGCCCTGAAAACGCCGGTTGGCTTCGATACCGACGTTAATGCCGCCGCACTGGGTGAACACCAATGGGGTGCAGCGCAAGGGTTAGCTAACTTCATTTATGTCACTATTGGCACGGGGATTGGGGGTGGCGGTATGGTTAACGGCAAGTTGATGCACGGCATCGTTCACCCTGAGATGGGACATATCCGCATCCCTCATGACAAAGTTGCTGACCCGTACCCCGGTCACTGTCCCTTTCATGGTAATTGTTTTGAAGGGTTGGCGTGCGGACCGGCACTGGAGAAACGCTGGGGGCAACGCGCTGAGACATTACCCGCCGGCCATCCGGCCTGGTCATTGGAAGCACATTATTTAGCCTTGGCGTTAACGAATTTCATTTGCACTTTATCTCCGCAACGGGTTATCATTGGCGGCGGAATTATGGAGCAGGCTGGTCTCTTCCCTCTGGTACGCGATAACATCCGACAATTGCTTAACGGTTACATCCAGGCAAAAGAAATCTTAGAAGATATCGAACATTATATCGTACCGCCTGAACTCGGCAAGCTGGCAGGAGCGCTGGGAGCTATTGCTCTGGCCATGGAAACAGTCAGATAACGGGTAGTTCATTTTGCCCTGCTCGCCTGAAAAAGATACTAAATATCGTAAAAAAGGGGAAACGATGACGACATACCATACCAATTCAGCCAAGGTTAAAACCAAGGTGAGAAAATTGTTATCAGAGATGACATTAGCCGAGAAGATATCTCAAATGGGTGGCGTCTGGACTTCGGAGCTGATCAAGGACGGAAGGTTTTCTCCAGAAAAAGCAGAAGGACTCATAAAGGATGGAATCGGGCAGATAAGCATCATCGGGGGCATTCATCGTCTGCCGCCCCAAAAAGCGGCTGCCATTGCCAATGATATTCAGAGGTTTCTGGGGGAAGAGACAAGAATGGGAATACCAGCCATCATGCACGGGGAATGCCTGAACGGTTTCCAGGCAAAGGGTGCAACTATATTCCCACAGAACATCGGGTTGGCCAGCACCTGGGAGCCAGAGTTAATTGGTGAAATTACGTCAGTAATCCAACAGCAAGTGAGGGCGGTTGGAGTACACCAGGGGTTGGCTCCGGTGTTGGATGTCGCCAGAGACCCACGCTGGGGGAGAGTTGAGGAAACCTTTGGTGAAGACCCCTACCTGGTTGCCAAGATGGGGGTAGCATATGTAAAAGGCCTTCAAGGTGAGGACTTTAATCAGGGGGTTGTAGCCACGTTAAAACACTTCGCCGGATACGGATTATCGGAGGGAGGGCTGAATTGTGCCCCGGCCCATATTACGTCAAGACTACTCAGAGAAGTATACCTATATCCCTTTGAGAGAGCTATCAAGGAAGGCAGCGCTTTATCAGTTATGAACGCATATCATGAAATTGACGGCGTTCCCTGTGCTGCTTCCGAGGAGCTGCTTACCGGCATTTTGCGCCAAGAGTGGGGTTTTGAAGGAGTCGTTGTTTCGGATTACTTTGCCGTCTCCCTTTTACAGTCGGTCCACAAAATAGCTCAAGATAAAGCAGATGCGGCTAAGCTTGCCCTTACGGCCGGCATTGATATTGAACTGCCCAAGTACGAGTGCTATAGTCAGCCTCTGCAAGAGCAGGTTGAAAAGGGTCTGATACCAGAGAGCCTTATTGACCAGGCGGTTAGCCGAATACTGGCACTGAAAGTCAGGCTGGGGCTTTTCAAAAACCCCTATGTCGAGCCTGATAAAACGGCAAGAATCTTCGACCGGCCAGAACACCGGCAGCTTGCTCTTGAGGTGGCTCGCCAGTCAATAGTCCTGCTGCAGAATAAAGGTAATCTACTCCCACTAGATAAGAAAATAGGTACCCTCGCCATCATCGGTCCTAACGCTGAAAGTCAGCGAAACCTACTTGGGGACTATACCTATCCGGCGTTCAGTGAATTTTTACATGAGTTGCAAGGCACGCCCCTTGATAGCGACCCGTGTGTCCCTGTAGTCAGTATTCTCGACGGCATTAAGGCTAAGGTCAGCGCTGGGACAAAACTCCTGTATGCTAAGGGTTGCGAAATTCACAGTGCTTCAGAGGAGGCTTTGGACGAAGCAGTGAGGGCAGCCAGAGCTGCTGATGTCACTATCCTTGTTGTTGGCGGTAAATCCGGTGGGGCGCGAGATTGCACCTGCGGAGAAGGGAGAGATGCCGCTGAACTAAACCTAACACATTCCCAGGAGCAACTTGTTGAGGCTGTTTGTGCCATGGGCACTCCGGTCGTGGTCGTTCTAGTCAGTGGCCGGCCGCATAGCCTGAAGCTAATTGCTGATAGAACTGCGGCACTTATCGAAGCCTGGCTTCCTGGCGAGGAGGGAGGCAGAGCAGTAGCCGATGTCATTTTCGGTGATTACAATCCCGGCGGTAAACTCCCGATATCATTTCCCGAGAAAGCGGCACAGATACCCGTATACTATGCCCACAAGCCTTCCAAGGGAAAGTCTCCATTCGGAGATTATGATTACGTCGACAGTAGCACCAAGCCGTTATTCGAGTTTGGTTTCGGTCTCAGCTATACCGACTTCGATCTAAGTAATCTCCGGATAGAACCCGATAAGGTCCCACTTGCCGGTACCGTCTCAATAAAGGTTGATATTATCAATAGCGGAGCCACAGCCGGTGATGAGGTAGTCCAGCTCTACATCAACGATGTTACCGCCAGTATGACAAGACCGGTCAAAGAGCTTAAAGGCTTCCAGCGAGTTCATCTGCGAGCTGGCGAAAAAAGAACCGTAGAATTTGCTCTATCGACGGAACTTCTCAGCTTCTATAATAAAGACTTGAAACACGCTGTCGAGCCGGGCGTTTTCAAAGTGATGGTAGGTCGTTCTTCTGCAGATATCCTACTAGAGGGTGAATTTGAAGTAGCCAGGTGACTACTGCAACTTGCCCATTAACCGTCGCTTGTTTTGTTGCTCCAGGGTCACAAAAGAGGCTTTTGTGCAGCCACAGAGGTCAAAAAGAGAGGGTCGAGAGAAATCTCGACCCTCTTATACTTGGTTAACCACTAGAATCTACTTTGGGCATACTTACCCTTTCAATTACCGGTAGTTATTAGATTAGCGATTGCTGGCTGCCATACTGCAGAGCCCTACGCTCCTCATCTAGGGCATCTTTTGGTATGTGGTCACGGATGCGCTCGATATAGCTCTTCATATAGGTGTTGAAGTTGTCTAATTTGACGGTTAGATAGGTGGTGGGCTGGTCAATATATCCCGGCAGGTTTGGTATCTGCCTGAGCTCTTCCGCCTTCTCACGCATCCGCCACAAGGTCGGTCTGACGGAGTTCATAAGCTCCTCAACCTCATCCACAGTCTCACTCACCCTGATTGCGCTCCACTTGATAGGCACAATATCACCTCCTTTCTGGGCGTAGTTGCCTATTCGTTTTCTTAACTTT
>CAZHLO010000037.1:0-7349 GCA_964533385.1 uncultured Dehalococcoidales bacterium
GATCTAGTACGGTCTCGTGGGCTCGGAGATGTGTATAAGAGACAGAAGATAGACAATGGGGGGTGGGGAAAATAAAAAGAGGGGCTGACGCCCCTCTTAAACACCCCCGTAATATTGCATTGCAGGTGTATAATTATCATGGTGTGAGTGGGCAAAATGCCAAGCAGAGTTGAGACAACAGTTCACCGCCTAATAAACTTGGAGAGGAAGCGGAGAGGATTACCCCGAGTTCGATGGAGCGGGGATATGTATAAACTGGCAAAAAGCCACAGTAAGAGGATGGCAAGAGCAGGTCGCCTTTTTCACTCAAACCGCCCTGCGTTGAAGGGAGGTGAGAATTGTTGGGAGGGGAAAGGATATAGTGAGAGAGCATTACCAAAAGCTATAGTTAATAGCTGGATGAAAAGTCGGGCTGGTCATAGAGAATGGCTTTTACATCATAGCGTTAAAACAGCCGCCGTGGGCATATCCAAGTCAAAACGCGGGACTTTTGCCGCTTGGGCTTTTAGTGACCAGCCATTACTAAAACCCTTCAAAATAAGACTACGAGGGTTCAAGATACCATTGCTGCGAGGTCGTAGAACAAAAAGAAGAAGGGGAGTATTAAGGCTTCCGGTTAAATTAATCCTAATACTTGCATCAATATTCGCAATCGTTCTAGGCGCACATGGCCTCTATGTATATTTCAGTCGTTTAGAATTGCTGCTTGGAGGAGAAGCATCCAAGTTATTCCTTACGCTTGGAGTCCCAGCTTGGCTTCGAGCCCCTATTGAGTGGATGTCTTGGAAGGGATTTCAGTCTTGGTTTATACCAGCCGTCTTTATATTTCTAGGATTGGTTATGTGGTATTGGCAAAGTAAAATAGACGTGGGTAATGTATCCAGATGGCTAAGAAAGCTGCACTTATGGTAACTATCCCCTCAAAAACCTATCAATATCAGCGGCGGAGTGCTTGCCGGCGCCCATAGCAGAAATCACGGTGGCGGCACCGGTAACGATATCACCACCAGCCCAGACCTTGTCTTTGACCGTCTTGCCGGTCGCTTCGTCAGCGACCACCGTGCCCCATTTGGTGGTCTCCAAGCCTTTGGTGGTGGAGGCAACCAGAGGATTGGGGCGAGTGCCCAGGGCTTCTACCACCATGTCCACATCAATGGTGAACTCGCTTCCCTCTTTGACAACAGGGCGGCGCCGACCGCTCTCATCAGGCTCACCCAAGGTCATCTCGTAGCACTCAATGCCGACGACCCAGTTCTTTTCATCGCCCAGCATCCGCTTGGGATTGGTCAATAGTTTAAACTCAATGCCCTCCTCCATGGCATTCTCCACTTCCTCACGGCGGGCGGGCATTTCCGCTTCAGAGCGACGATAAACAATATAGACCTTTTCGGCACCAAGCCTGAGGGCACAGCGGGCTGAGTCCATCGCCACATTGCCGCCACCAATCACTACCACCTGCCGCCCAATCTTTACCGGGGTATCATATTCGGGAAAGAGGTATGCCTTCATCAGATTGACCCGGGTCAGGAATTCATTCGCCGAATAGATGCCGTTAAGGTTCTCGCCGGGGATGCTCATAAACATGGGTGCTCCGGCACCAGTGCCAAGGAAAACAGCATGATAGCCATTATTTAATAGACCATCCACCGTTGCCAGCTTGCCCACCACGGCATCCAGTTCAATCCTTGCCCCTAGAGAGGCGACATAGTCAACCTCAGCCTGCACAATCTCCTTGGGCAACCTGAACTCGGGGATGCCATACATCAGTACGCCGCCGGCGACGTGGAGCGCCTCAAAGATGGTGACGCCGTGCCCCAGCTTAGCCAAATCAGCCGCCGCCGTTAGTCCGGCCGGTCCCGAGCCAACCACCGCCACCCTCTTGCCGGTGGGCTTAGGCGGGTCTACCGGCTTAGTCGCTCCTATATTAGCCCGCTCCCAGTCAGCGACAAACCGCTCCAGACGACCGATGGCAATAGGGGCATCTTTCTTAGCCAAGGAGCAGGTAGCCTCACACTGGGTCTCCTGGGGGCAGACCCGCCCACAGATGCCGGGGAGGGCGTTTTTGCTTTTGAGTATCCGCACCGCTTCCGGCATATCGCCATCGCGGATAGCCTTGATGAAATCAGGGATATCCACCTCAACCGGGCAGCCAGTAACACAACTACGCTTGGGGCACTGGATACAACGGCTTGCCTCTTCCTTAGCCTGCTCCAGGCTGTAGCCCAAAGCGACCTCGTTAAAGTTTTTGCCCCGTTTTTTGGGGTCTTGCCGGGGCATTGGCACCCGATTGAGATTAAGTTTCGCCATATGCTTACACCTCAGGAGGAATGGCTTTTTTGCCATTGCTCAAAAGAGCGCTTCTCTTCATCAAGGTAGATACGCTGGCGGGCAAAGAGCAAGTCCCAGTCCACCTGATGCCCGTCAAAATCAGGACCGTCAACACAGGTAAACCTGGTCTCGCCACCAACTGATACCCGACAGCAACCGCACATACCTGTGCCATCAACCATTATCGGGTTCAGGCTGACAATGGTCTTAATGCCAAAGGGCTGGGTGGTTTTAGAGCAAAATTTCATCATGATGGCGGGACCAATGGCAATGACCCGGTCAATCTTCTCTCCGCTTTCCAGTAGCTCTCTTAACGGCTCAGTGACCACTCCCTTGCGACCGTAAGAGCCGTCATCAGTGGTAACTATGAGCTGGTCACTGAGGCTACGTAATTTGTCCTCCCAGAAGAGTAAATTTTTGCTCCGCGCCCCTAAAATAGAGATAATCTTATTGCCGGCACTCTTCAATGCCCGGGCAATAGGGGCTATGGGGGCCGCCCCAACCCCACCAGCGACACAGACTACGGTGCCAAACTTCTCAATAGGCGCCGGTAAACCGAGCGGTCCGACAAAATCGGCTATAGCGTCACCGGCTTTAAGCAAAGCCAGCCTGGCAGTGGTTGTGCCCACCTCCATAAAGACGATGGTAACACTACCTTCCTTCTTGTCCCAGTCAGCAATGGTCAAAGGAATACGCTCGCCTATTTCATCAATCCTGATGACGACAAACTGCCCGGCTTGAGCCTTCTCGGCTACCAGCGGCGCCGCAATCTTGAAAAGGTGAATGCCGGGCACCAGGTCCTTTCTCAATAATATCTTATACAACGGCTGCCCACCTCAACTTAGATACACAAAAAGGCTATCTCCGAGATTAACTTTCCCAGAGATAGCTCGATTTCCCTTGCACCTCTAAAAAGAATATCACCAAATGTCAAAAAATTCAAGTCATTTTAGCCCTTAAACCCATTGCTTAATTATCGTTAAGGGTATATGATAATAAGCACCGTAATTTAACAAGAGAAAGGGGTGATAGGTAGCGCCAATTATCAAATTTGATTATCGGACATTTTCTGCTCCCACGATAAAGGTCTAGACTGATATCACTAAAAGTAATCTTCTGAGGTGTTTAAGAATGGTCGCCGAGCTTATTCATATTGGATTCGGCAATATACTAGCCATGAATAGAGTTATTGCCATAGCCTCGCCAAATTCCGCACCTACCAAGCGCACCATCCAGGAAGGTAAAAAGAAGGGGCTACTAATTGATATGACCAACGGCAGAAGAACTAAGGCAGTTATCTTTACCGATAGCGGGCATATTATTCTAGCTGCCCTGGCACCGGAAACCATTGCTGGCAGATCACAAGCCGGCCGAGGAGGTTCAGTACTAAGACCAGAGCCAGGCGATGAAAAAGACGAGCCTTAAAAGTAAGCCCCCATTTAACCTTCGGTCAAAACCACTACTTATAGTCCTCTCCGGCCCCTCCGGAGCGGGAAAAGATGCCATCTTGAACAGACTAAAAAAATCAGGCTACCCGGTTGAATTTATTACCACGGTAACCACACGCCCCAAGCGGGCTAAGGGAAAAAATAACGCCGCCTACCACTTTGTCTCCAGGGAAGGTTTCCAGCGGATGATTGAAAACAAAGAGCTACTAGAATGGGCAAATGTCTACGGCAACTGGTATGGCGTGCCCAAGCAGCCAGTCAAGCAAGCCCTGGATAAGGGACGAGATATAATAGTAAAGATTGATATTCAAGGAGCCGCTACCATTAAAAAAATTCTACCTCAGGCGGTATTTATCTTCCTCATGCCCCCCTCAATGGAGGAACTTGCCACCAGGCTCAAGCAGCGCCGTACTGAATCGGGCTTTGACCTTGACCTGCGCCTGAAAACCGCCGAGGAGGAAATAAAGCAATTGCCCCTGTTTGACTATGTCGTGGTCAACAGGCGGGGTGAAATCGACCGGGCGGTATCAGAGATTGAGGCGATCATCACCGCCGAAAAGCACCGGGTAAAGCCCAGGGAAATCAGGCTATAAACTTCAGAATATAATCCCAAACAACCAAGCAAAGAAATAACCCAGTATAAAACAGACGGGGAAGGTTATTATCCAGGTCATAACAATATTGCCCGCTACCCCCCAGCGCACCGCGGAGAATCGTCTGGTAGCACCAACACCCATGATGGCTGAATTTATGCAATGGGTGGTGCTCAGAGGTATACCAAAAGCCGAAGCCAGCAAAATAGCCAACCCGCCCGAAGTCTCAGCAGCGAAGCCGTTCACTGGCTCCAGCTTGGTCAATTTGAAACCCATGGTGCGGATTATGCGCCAGCCTCCAACCGCCGTCCCAATCGCCATTACCCCGCCACAGAGCAGCATCACCCATATAGGAACTGAAAACTGGGTCATAACCCCACCCAGCATCAGGGTTAGGGCAAAGACTCCCATAAACTTCTGTCCATCGTTGCTGCCATGACTAAACGCCATGAAAGCCGCCGAGAGAATCTGAAGCCGACTGAAGATTCTACGGACGAGTGCTGGTCTGGTTCGCCGAAACAGCCAGTAGAGAGCAGTCATTATCCCTATACTTAAGAAAAAACCAAGAAAGGTAGAGATACCAAGACCAATAAGCACCTTCTGCCACCCTTCCCAGAGTAGAACCGAGGGACCAGCAACTGCCAGTCCGGCGCCGGCAAGCCCGGCAAGAAGCTCGTGGCTTTCGCTGGTGGGTATCCCATAGAACCAGCATACTGTACTCCAGATAATGATGGTAAGCATGGCTGCAGCAACTACAGGGAGAGTGATAACCTCAGGGTTGACGATACCCTTGCCGATAGTGGCGGCAACAGCGGTTCCCGTGGCCAGAGCCCCGGCGATATTGAGCACGGCAGCCATAACCACGGCTTGAGATGGGGAAAGGACACGGGTGGAAACTACAGTAGCGATGGCATTAGGGGCGTCGGTCCAGCCATTAACAAATTCTGCCGCCAGTATTAATAGTAGAACGGGTATCAGAGGGAGGATACTTTCAGGCATACTTGATGGCTACCCCTTCAAGGACATTAGCCACATCCTCACACCTGTCAGTGGCACTCTCCATATGCTCGTAAATCTCGCGCCACTTAATGACATGAGCCATGTCTTTAGAATCACTAAAAAGCTCAGCCATCGCTGAGCGGTATACCCTATCGGCGGCATTCTCCAACCGATTAAGCTCCACGCACCGTTTGAGGATTTTCTTTAACTCGCCACGACGCCGCAGCTGGGGCATCGCCCTCTCTATCTCGGTTGCTCCCTCCACTATTATGTCGGCAAGCTCCTTAGCCCTCCGGCTGGGACGGTCTACTTTGTAAAGAAGCATAGCATCAGCCGCAGCGTGAATAAAATCAGTGATATCATCCATGGTATGAGAGAGCTGAGCTATGTCCTCGCGGTCAAAGGGGGTAACAAAGGTGCGGTGTAATTGGGCTACAATCTTGTGAGTAACCAAGTCTCCCTGGTGTTCAAGTTCAGTTATTTCGTTTACCTTCTGCTCAACGTCTTTCCAGGTATCAACCAGCTCCTTCAGACACCGAGCGGCTTTTACCATATTGCGGGCGTTCTCCTCAAAAAGGGGGAAGAAAATCTGCTCACGAGGAATAAAGGAAAACCTCACGCTTTAATCCTCCTCTGCCACTGTGAGTTTAGTTGAGAGGTAGGTAATTGTCAAGCCAAATTATTGACAGCCAGCGCCAAGAGGCATAGAATTCTCCAATATGGAAAGTGGCTGGCGACCAAAACCGGGGGATGTATCCTTTCGGGTAGTACGACCGGTCAAACTACACCGTGCCCTTGGCGTCCCCGGGCTGTTTAGCACCGCCTACGGTGACGTTGGCTCATCTATCTACTATGCTCTAGGGGTAGTTGCCATGTCAGCCCTGGGACTGACGCCGCTGGTTCTTATGTTTTCCGCTCTCCTCTTTCTGTGCACCGGGCTGACTTACGCTGAGGGAGCAACAGCCCTGCCGGAAGCGGGCGGCACTGGTGCCTTCGCCCGCCGCGCCTTCAATGACTTAATAAGCTTTATCACTAGCTGGGGGCTAATGCTGGACTATATGGTTACCATTGCCATTTCTGCCTTCTCGGTAGCTAACTATCTTGGTCACTTCTTTCCGGTCTGCGGCACCTGGCCAACAAATAGCTTTGTTGGCATCGGGATTGTCGCCTTTCTCGTCGGAATTAATCTTCTGGGCATCCGGCTATCATCACGGGTGAATATCGCCCTGGTGATTCTCGATATCCTCACTCAGCTCACCGTCGCCGTCTTTGGCGTACTGCTGATTATAAATATTCCCAACCTCATTCACAATGTCCACTGGGGCACAGCTCCAACTGTCAATCAGCTTCTCTTCGGGATATCAATCTCCATGGTCGCTTACACCGGAATAGAAACCGTAGCCAATCTCGGTGGTGAATCACGTCATCCCAGTAAACAAATACCGCGAACTGTGCTGCTCGTTTTCGCTACTGTAATCGTTTTGTACAGCCTCCTCTCGATGACCGCGCTGAGTGCCTACCCAGTTCATCAGATTGATAATAACTGGGTTACTGAACTTACCGAGAGATTTCTGCAAGACCCGATTATGGGTATTGCCTACGCTATGCCGGCAGCAATCAAAGAAGTACTTAGCTTCTGGGTAGCTATCCTAGCAGTAACGATTTTGACCATAGCCACCAATGCCGGCATTATTGGCTCATCACGCCTGGCCTACTTCATGGGCCAGAGGCAGCAGCTCCCCGCCGGTATAAGCTCGGTCCAGCCCAGGTTCCGTGTGCCAGGCCGGGCGATTATCATCTTCTCCAGCCTCGCCTGTTTAATGATAATGATTGGCCATGTTACCATCCTCGCCGACCTCTATGCCTTTGGCGCAATGTTAGCCTATACTATGGCCCACGTTTCTATTATTGCCTTGAGAATAAAGGAACCCAACCTGAAACGTCCTTTCAAGATACCGCTTAATATCCATATACGGCGGAA
>CAZHLO010000038.1:0-7315 GCA_964533385.1 uncultured Dehalococcoidales bacterium
TCAACGCCTCAGCAAAGGAGTGTGTATCGGTGCCTAATTGGCGCTGGGTTATGGCGCATTTTATACTGTTGTGGACATACTCAATAGGGTCTTCAATGGTAACCACATGGCGACTCTCGGAGGTGTTCAAATGGTAAATCATAGCCGCCTGGGTGGTGGTCTTGCCGCTACCGGTAGGTCCGGTAACTATTATAAGCCCCCTTGGCCTTAGGGCAAGCTCCTTGAATATTGAAGGCAACTCCAGCTCATCTATAGTCGGGATTTCCTGTGGCAACAGACGTATGGCAAGGCTAATATCCCCACGTTGCTGGGCTGCGTTACAGCGCAGACGACCGATCTCAGGTACAGTATAGCCAAAATCAAGCTCCAAATTCTTGCTGAAAGTTTCTCTTTGCTCGGCGGTGGTTATCTGGAGAAAAGCCTGGCTTATATCGTCACCAGTTAGTGGCGCGCTACCATCCATTGGCTTTAGGGAGCCATCAATGCGTAGTAGTGGCGGGCTGGAGGCAACCAGGTGCAAATCAGAGGCAACCTTTGACTTAGCTATATAAAGTAATGCAAAAATATCCATTTTTTCTATTCACTCTGTTCAAGGAGAAACTTAAATTCAAACCCTATGATTTTCTCCTCTTCCTCTACAGCTTTTATAGAAGAGATAATCACCTTAGAGAATCTGCCGCTGTCTCTTAAAGCTTTGGCATAGGTAAAAATGCTGTCCTCACTTGTCCCAGGTAAAAAGCCGCTTACCGTTATATTATCACCCGTATGATTAACCCCTATCAAATCCATACTCCCAGGCAATCGGTTGGCAATCTCTTTCAAATCCCCGTCGACCTCTTCACGAACTTCTCCCATGGAGTTAAACGTGGTATCAAAAATGCCTGTCCTAGCTTCCAGCACCGCAATCTGGGGCTCTACTAGATCAACCTGTCCCTGCAGTGTCGTTATTGCCTCATTCTCTTGGGCGATAAGACTCTCCACAGGTTCTAATTCAGAGCGCAATACGCTGATGTGAGAAGCCTTGTTGTAAACGAGAATTCCCATATAGATAAGTATGCCAATACCGATGGTGAGACCAATCGGGACAGCGATGTTTGGTAAATGGACGGGCTTGGGCAAGTAAACCTCAGGCAGGGTGCTAATATTCACCAAGGAAAAGTTAGCCTCTCCTTTTTCTGATAGTAGCTCCTTAAGTGCCAGTCCTATGTTGACCAGAAAGTCGTTCGAGTCAAAACCCGCAGGGGATTCCACTGGCGATGGCAATACTGATACTGGGCACCCTGACTTACCAGCCAGTGATTGCCAGCTCTCCGGCACTTGTGCCAACTCACCGCAAACAAACATAGGCACAGTTGAATCTAAAGGCTCCTCTTGGTGGCTGGAATTATAGAAAGCAATAGTTCTATCAATCTCTTCAGCGATGGTTGGTAATCTTTCTGATAGCGATTCAGCCTCGCCGGGTAGGGATAGCCTGTAGATTAGTTGGGGGATCCTCTCCGCCATAACTATAATGTCAAGGTGGTCTAACCTGGCACTTACAATTATGGACCTGGGCTTATTCGCGGTTCGACACAGGGCTAAGGGGGCTAAATCCATAATATAGGGCTGAAGACCTGCCAGGCGCAGCGTCCGGTACAAAGCGTCAGCTATATTGCGAGGGAAAACGGCTAAGAAAACGCGTGTTTCTCCCTCGCCGCTGGGAAGAGGCTGGTATGAAAGGTAGACCTCCTCCAGAGGTACCGGTATCACCCTTCTCGCCTCACGCTTTACCGCCTCAGGTAATACAGCTTCAGGCAGCTTGGGCAGGGTTATTATGCGATATACAGAATTGTGCCCGCTTAAACCGGCGATAACTCTCCCCATAGTTACCTTTTCCAGTTTAAATAGCTCCTTAAGCTTGTTAGCTATCTGGGTTTCATCAAGGATGAGCCCCTGGCTAACTAGACCTGGCTCTAGGGGCAAGCTAGCCCACTTTTCTACTCGCTTGCCCTCCATTACCAGGAGGTTAACGGCATTGTCTCTAATAAATATGGTAGTAACCTTTTTAGCCATAATTATTCCCCTTTGTAACTATAGATAACCAGCCTAATGGTAGCTGACATTTCTTTCCCTGTCTCATCAGGTTTAGGAGCTTTTATATCTACTATCTCTATGTCAGCGGTGGTGAAATACTCGCCTGTGACTATGTTGTTAATGAAGGCAAGCATATTAGCTATGGTAGTATCAATATATGCCTTAGTGAAAGGTGGAGGAGCTGTTGGTCTTACCTCCACCTCGAAAATGGTGATAGTGTAGGTAACAGTCTCTTCCCCTACCTTTACCTTTATATCTGACGGCTCTGAGGCAGTGAGGCTAAATACTTCCAAGCCGCAATCATGAGCAATCATAAATAATTCTTCGTCGTATTCAATGCTCTCCACTGCTTCAGGGAATCTTGCCGCACTCCTACTAAGCGATGATTCAGCTTGAGCCAGTTGGTTTTCCAACTCGGTTAGTTGGCTTGTCAAATCATCCTCTTGGGAAATAAGCTGAGGCAGGAGGTCTTGAGCCGAAGACAAGCTATCTTCCACCTTTCCCTGCTCGCCAGAGAGCCGGGAAAAGCCCACAAAAAGGCTGATAAAGGCAATAATGAAGATGCCGCTGCCCAGAATGAACCAGGCTGTCTTACCTAACCTCATTTTTTACTCACTCCCTTAAAATTACTAAACAAAAGTCTTTACCCCCTCAGCAGGTAGGTAACGGTGCCCCCAGTAATCGCCGAACTACGGAAGGAGAGAATGATATAGACCAGGTTCCAGGAGTCAGTCCCAGTGGGTAAGTCCACCTGGGCTGAGCTGTCGTCTGGCTCTAAAATGCCACTGGCCCAGGTAACATAAAAGGTATCAATATCTATGCCATCCTGCTCAAGGTCGGGGGACTTTGAATTCCAAACATTATCCTCAGGGCTTACGCTATTAGAAAGTTTGACCCCGTTGATTTTCAGACAATCTATATCATCTGGGGGATCGCCCCCCCAGCACTCGTCTCCCTCACCGACAAAGCAGGTAATCGTAGCGGCATTGACCTCGCCGGCAATGGGGTTGGGGACAAGGAAGCCGCTGATAGTGCCCCCTGGTTGGCCATCGCCATCCCAGTCGACATTGCAGTTCATATCAGAGTAAACAAAGCGGTCATCATATAGATAGAGCTGATGTCCTTTGGTCTCCGGGCTTTTGTAGATGATTATTAGCGACCAGGCAGCATAGGACCATTGGTTTCCGGTATTCCCGGATACGTCACCGAGGTTGTAGGTCCCATTGCCGGTGCGGTTCTCCCCCTCGCCCAGGTTGGAAAACTCCTGCAGCAATCCAGTTACATTCTTGATGCAGCGGTAGGAATAGCCATTCGGCTCACCAGTTCCTAAGAAGTTTTCCATAACCTTCCACTGGTCGGCGATTATCGGTTCAAGACCTATTGTCGGCACGGTGGGATTACCATATTCATCGTCGGCAAAGTAGACCTGATTGCCATTTATCTTAAAGTTAACTTCGGTATCGGCTACTTCCTCCGGCACCCGTGCCGAGATTTTAATATCATCGATATAGCAATTCTCATTACTGCCATCAAAGCTTAATATCTGAAACTTCATTTTGAATTGACTGGTTTGGTAATTGTCGGGAACAGTGAAACTGAAAGTTACTGGCGAGGTGCCAACTTGAGTGTCATCGCAAAAGGCGGTATTCCAGCCGCCCCAGCCGTCACTAGCTCTATAAAATGCATATTGAAAACAATCTGCAGGTTCTAGATTTCTCTGGTATAACCAGTTCCGCCAGGAGACGGTAACTTTTCCTGAGCCGTAAGGCGTTAGGTCAACCGTGTTTTTCATTTCAAGTTCCCTGCCCCCACTGCCGGAATGATGAGCGTAGAAGGCAGTACCTCCGGTTTGTTGGTGCCAATCGCTACCGTAATACCAGTTTCCGTTATTGATGTTGGAACAAGTGTCCCAGAATAGTGTTTCCAGCGGGGCTTCTCTCACCCAGGCTGACCAGTAAAGGTAGGCAGCATCCACTTGGGCGGTTTCAGGGATATCATCAGCTACAGCATTGCTATCACTAAGTAGTTCGTAACGGATGCCGTACGGATTATAGCCATGCCCGCTACCTTCTATCATCAAGGTAGCGCCTATAGCCCGGTAGTCTCCGGATAAGGTCAAGCCCAGTTGGCGCATCTCACTTTTGATGGCATAGGCGTCAACAATGGTGCCATCTTCGGTGCCATATTCGCCGCCAGCCTGGGAGGTAATATGATAGACTTTGACGTCAGCATCCCAGGTATAAGGAATGTCACTAACCCCGCTGGTTGTTATCCAGGAAACAGCTGCGGGAGTCTGCCCCGACTGGGCGGCGATAAATTTGAAGGTGAAAGTGCTGGTCATGGGATAGTCCAGAGCGCTAACACCGGGGAGGTCGGTAAAGTAGACGGTGTCTATAAAGGTCCAGAGCACAGCCCAGCCGCCACAGTGAGGGATGATTTCCCGAGAGTAATTCTTACCGAGAGAATCCAGATGAGTCTCAAGGGTGCACGTACCCGCTGTATCATCATAGCGGAAGCCGGGCGGCAGCCATGTCCCCAGTTTGGTTATTCGCAGGGGGGGGTCAGACGCATCTTTCTTATAGTGTATCTTGATTTGCTGGGTTAAAAGCGCGGAGACATTATCGGTTATCATCAGCTTCTCTGCCCCGATGAGCTGGTTGGCCTCATCAAGGCTTGGCTTGGCTATATCCGTTTCTATGGGGATCCAGACATTTTCTAAAGCGACACCTACATCTATGTTATTTACATTTATGAGATAGGGGCCGTATTCTGTAGAGTAGTCATATTCTTCATAACTGGGCCACAAGCTGGTTAGATGGTCATATTTTATCTGCCATAAGCCATCGGCTATGCCGGAATCAGCAGCATAAAACTCGTCGGCTAGGTACTCGTATGTCTGTTGCACTTTAAGCCCGGAGCTCATATAGGAGAGGAGAGGAGCAATGATGAGACCGCCTATAGTCATTAGGATCAGCACTAAAATGAGCGCTTGCCCCTTCTGGTTTCTTATTGATTTATTTTTCGCCATTTTCATTGTTTCCACCCTTTATACCAGGCTTGTCTCTCACATGCTGGGCCTGGGGATAACTTCATATACTCTGGTCACAGTTTGTTTTTGTGAGCCGACACCTACAATAGCGGTTAGTGTAAAATGAAGCGTACCATCATCGCTACGTGTACAATAAGTTTTAAGCTCTCCGGTGTTAGGGTCAGTCCTGAGAATGTAGTCAAACACATAAGGGTCTCCAATTAGCCATCCATTTTCGTAATGCTCTCGCTGGAGTTTATTATCTACTATGCTGTAAATAACCATGTGCTCATCATTGTCCTCCCACTCCCTCCAGGTTAAGGTGAGAGGGAAGCCGTCTGTGAAGCCGTCTGGGTCGGCGGCTAGGGTCGGGACCGCAATTTGAGCCATCTCAGCATCTCTACTGACCTGATAGCCAGCATTCTGCACTCGGCTGATAGCGTCCATATGGTTATTGGAGCGGGCATTCCCGTCCAGCACCTGGAAAATAGTCATAGTAGCGGTACCGGTGACAAAGCTGCTAATGGCGAGAATTATCAGCACCTCAATCAGGGTAAAACCCCTCTGGTTTTTATTCAATAACCCTAGCCGGCGAAATATCATCACGATGTCTTATAGACCTCCATTGTGATTACATCATTATCATCAAAATGCTTAACAATTATCGTTATCTTCTGAAGCCCATCATCGCTATCATAGCCATCGTTTTCCGGGTCAAGTCGCGAGGCATTGACACTGACAGTATAGCCATCATAGCCCGAGGGGAGGGTATGGGGGTTATCATGGTCCCACCATTCGGGCAGGGACTCTTCTGGCCAACCGCCTGGCAGGGGGAGTTCATAAGACCAGGGAGCAACACTATAAGGCTGCTTCTTGGCATATTCCATCTCGGTTCTAGCTAGGCTCTCGGCAGTGGTTTGCTTATCGGTAACAATAAGAGCATTGGAGGCAGTAGCCAGGGCACCAAGAAAGGCAACAGCAATGACGCCCAGGAGAGCCAGGGCTATCATCACTTCGATTAAGGTGTAGCCTTTTTCGTTTCTCATCGACCTTAACATTTAGAAATTCACCCGCCCAAATTCACCTGACCATAGATAGAATACATAGCTGAAACCAGAGCTATGGCCAGGAAAGCAACTAGTAAGCCTATAATTATGGTTATAGCTGGTTGGATGAGCCCCACTGCGGAGCTAGTCTTATCATCAGCCTCAACCTCATAGGTCTGAGCTACAGTAGCTAGGGTGTTATCAAGGTTACCGGTTTCCTCGCCAACTCCAGCCATCTGTACCATCAAAGGTAGGAAGAGCTTCCTCCTTGACATAGGTTTGGATAAGCCTTCGCCTCTAATCAACTCCTCCTGAACCCCACCCAGAGCCTGGCGTATAACCTTATTACTAGTGCCGTGCATAGCCTGAGCCAAGACTTCGGGTAAAGGCAAGCCGACCCTGAATAGGAGTGAAATAGTCCGGCAACAACGGGAAAGCTCGCTAAGCAGGGTAATTCGCCCGATTATAGGTGAACTGAGTAATAATTTATCAAACTGGTATTTGCCGGTTGGAGTTTTGATATAAAAATAGCCTAAGGCAACAGCCGCTACTAACGCCAGCAGAACATAAAGCCCATAATGGAGGAGCCAATCAGATATGTCAATAAGCATCCTGGTGGGTAAAGGTAGTGCAGCTCCGAGTCTAGTGTATAGGCTGGTAAAGGCAGGCAGAACAAAGGCGACGAGTACGCTTATCACTACAACAGCTACAATGCAAACGATAATGGGGTAGGTGAGGGCATTTTTAATTCTCTTTTCGGTGGTGGCTCCTCTCTCCATATAATCAGCCATTTGCCTTAGCACAATTTCTAGATTACCACCCTGCTCACCGGCAGCTATTGTCCGATGGTAGAGTTCAGGGAAAGCCCGGGGGTGTTTACTTAGGGCTGCGGATAGTGAACTTCCACCGCGAATGTCAGAGGCTACCGCGCCAATTACCCATTGCAGGGTGCGATTCGTTGTTTGGCTTTGTAATAGCTCTAAGGAGGTAACAATATCAGTGCCAGATTCAAGGAGTAAAGCTAGCTGGCGGGAAAACATTATTATTTCTTTGGGCTTTACCCGGGAAAAGCGGATACTCAGCTTTTCCATATTAAAAAAGGGAGTCGCCTCTTTCAGGCTAACTGCTTGATAGCCGCCATAACTGAGCAAATCAATGGCGGCTTCTT
>CAZHLO010000039.1:0-7286 GCA_964533385.1 uncultured Dehalococcoidales bacterium
TAGCCCCAATTTTCACACATTTCAGCATGTACCATATACTGGTTAATTGCGGTCAGTTCATCGGCTAATAGAGAGTTGAGAGCCTTGATTACCTTCTGTTCCCCTTTCATATTTACCTCCCATTATTTCTAATTAGATTTGGTTATTTCATATTATCATTTTTTCTGCTGTCTGAAAAGGACTAACGTAGTCCAGCGATTTTTTATTTCCGGCCAACGCATGACTTAGTCATGCTCACTATCCAACCCCAATGCAGAATCACATGTACTATCACCAAAATCATCAGGACAATAGCAGACCGGCTATGCATATTGAGCCAGACGCCTCTTGACCAGAGAAAAGTTCCTCTGCCTCCTGAGGGCAAAGCCAGCCACAGAACAAAGCCAGATACCGCCTGTACCAGAGCCAGCAGACCCATAACTAGGGCTATAATATAGTTTCTTGTTGCCATCTTCACTCATTTAGCTATTAGCGGCTAAGCGAAACCTTCCTCCTTGTGCCTTTTAGCGATAGTATCTGCCAGCTTATCCAGAGCCCTGAAATCGGCTTCTCTGGGGGAGCCTTTACATAACACTGGCTCCAATACTTCTACCTTCAAGTTAGGAATCATCGCCGCCAGTTGTTCAATTGTTTTTCCACCCCAGCCGTAGGAACCGATAATAGAGACAAATCTCAATTTCGGTCTCAGGGCGTTAGCCAGGAAAGTAGCGTAGGCGGCATTAGGGTGGGGACCAGCCAAAACGGTTGGAGTACCGATAACCACTGTAGCTGCATCCACCAGTGCCATCGCCAGTTTCCCGATGTCAGCCACAGTGAGGTCGAACTGTTGCACCGTTACTCCCCTCTGGGCTAAAGCCCCGACAAGATACTCCACCATCTTTCGGGTGCTGCCCCACATCGACGTATAGGCTATGACCACGATGCTCTTAGGCGGGTCAAAGACCCACTCGTTATACGCTTTCACGATGAACTCCGGTTTGTCATAAAGGGGACCGTGGCTGGGGGCGATGAGGCTAATTTCATAGCTCTTTATCTTTTCCAGGTTCTTCTGGATGGTGGCTCGGAAGGGCATCATGATTTCGGCATAATACCTCTTGGCTGCCTCGTATACCCGCCCCTCATTAGTGACATAAAGGTCGGTGGTAGCAAGGTGGGAGCCAAAGAGGTCGCAGGGAAACAGTATCTTATCTTCCTTCAAATAGGTAAGCATTGTCTCCGGCCAGTGGACCCAGGGGGCATAAATAAACTCCAGCGTTCTATCCCCCAGCGAAATGCTCTCCCTATCATCGACGGTTATGAACCTATCTTCTGCAATCATCATCAGGTCGATGAGCATCCCTTTACACTTGGGCGTGACCACCAATCTTGCCTCGGAATATTTCTCTAAGACCTGGGGGATAGTGCCAGAATGGTCTTTCTCAGCATGGTTAGCGATGACGTAGTCTATACTCTTGACCTTAAGTTCGTCCAAGTGATTTATCAGCACATCCTTCATAGTTGGGTCTACAGTATCAATAAGTGCCGTCTTCTTACTGCCCTTGATTAGATAGGCGTTATAGCTGGTGCCGTCGGGAAGTGGTATAAGGGCGTCAAACAACCGCCGGTCCCAGTCAATAGCCCCCACCCAGTAGACCCCCCGTTTTATCTCTCTTGGCTTCATTTCTCTCCCTTCAACTGCTTCCATCTTTCTTCTCCCAGGCACTCGCGGGCAGAAACGCACCACTCAATGCAGGAAGGCACCTTCTCCCTGAAGACATACTTTCCACACTTATGGCACTTCACCCGCATTTCGTCGGAAAAGATTTCAACCTCGGCGCCACAGTTCGGGCATTTATGCACTGATACCCGCAGGTTTCTCATATCCTGCCCCGGACATTTGCTATACACAGCCCACTTCCTATCACTCCTCTATTTTCTTGAATTCGCTCTTGCCGGCCCCGCAGACGGGGCAGACCCAGTCATCAGGTAACTTTTCAAAAGGTGTCCCCGGTTCTATCCCGCCATCAGGGTCTCCCAGTTCCGGGTCATAGACATAACCACAAACGGTGCATTCGTATTTCGCCATTTTAGCTGCTGCCTCCGCTTTCTCCTCAATATAGCTGGGGGCGGTCTTGGGGGTAGTACCCCGCTTGACCTGATGATAATAGGCGTAGGTCATTGGCTCACCTTCTTTGATGACCTCTGCCCCCACCAGCTCCCCGATGAAAATGGTATGTGTTCCCACATCTACCTCTTTATTCACCCTCGCTTCCAGATAAGCCAGGATATGGTCGGTGACCACCGGCGCCTTGGTCTCACCTATTTTGTAATTGATGCCCTTCAGCTTATCCATGTCTCGGCCTGACTTAAAGCCGAAGTGACCGATGAAAGCCAGAGGCGTATCCCGGGAGAGAATAGAAGCAGTAAAGACCTTGCTTGCCAAGATGAACTCGTGGGTTAAATTGCTCTTGTTGATGCTTACGGCGATAGTCGGCGGCTCAGAGGTGATTTGAAACACGGTGTTGGCAATTTGCCCGTTGAGCCGCTCTCCCTTTCGTGAACACACGATGTATAGACCATAGCCTAATCTATATAGAGCCTTAAGATTCATCGGCTTCACCCCCCATCCAGGGAGGGATGTTCCTTGGTGACAAACCAACCTGCCGGGTCTTTGAGGTATTCGTAGTAGTCAAGCAGAATCAGGTGATGCTCCCTTTCTTCGGCAGCCACGGTTTGATAAAAGTCTCTCTCGGCATCATGGGTAGCATTCCCTCCCTGGCGTGTATAGTAATCATAGGTCTTGTTTTCCATATCCATAGCCGTTTGTATAGCATCAAGCTCGGTGGCAGGTGCCTTTATCCCTGAGCCGATTTCCTCGGTTGCCCGGGCAAATATAGTTCTCAGCCTTTTGCCCCCGTCAGGTTGAAAATCAGTCGTTGGCCAGGCCTTTTTATCTCGAATAGCATCATATATCTGCTTGAACTTCTGCCGGTGGACATCTTCTTCAGCAGCCAGCGACTGTAGTAACTTCGCACCCAGCTTATTATTGCTTTCCTGGCTGGCTTTCCGATAATACTCTTTGCCGTCAATTTCCATCTGGATAGCAATCCGGAGCGCCTCGAGTGTCTTATCCTGTTCGGTGTCCATCATTGTCATAGCCTTACCTCCTCCAGTTTACTGTCTCAAACAATACCCTGGCTTCGGCTGGCACTAAAATAATAAACGGTAGGCGGTTGTCCTCGGCATCAGAACAGGGGTAACTTTAGATTATTACTTCCTCTTCCTTCAGCTTGGCGATATCATCCCAGCTATAACCTAGCTCAAGTAATATCTCCTCGGTATGTTGGCCCAGTTCCGGTGCTTCCCGTTTGACTGATGCCGGGGTTTCACTGAACGTCCAAGGGAAGCCAAGCATCTTTATCTTACCCCAAACCGGGTGGTCAACCTCAATAATATAATCATTAGCTAAGACTTGGGGGTCTTTAAACACCTCGCTCGATGACTGAACCGGGGTAAAGATTACATTCTCCTTCTTGAAGACTTTCATCCATTCGTCTCTGGTCTTGGTAGCAAACCTCTCATCCAAGATGCTCACCAGCTCCTTACCATTATCATGTCTCGCCTCTATAGTATTGAACCTTGGATCGTGCTCCAGCTCTTCTAAGCCCATTGCCTTACACACATTGGGCCAATACCGGTCGGGCTGAAGGTGAGCAATGACAATCCACTTTTCGTCTTTACACTTATAGTGGTTATAGATTGGATTACCGGCTTCAGCCCGGATGAATCTGGGGAATTCCTGCCCCAGAACCCCGGGGGCGCCGAAGTTAACCCCATGCAGAGCAATCAGGCTGCCCATTAAGGATGTATCCACTAGCTGCCCCTTACCCGTCTTCTCTCTGGCATACAGGGCAGCGGTCACCGCCCAGGCACATATAAGCCCACCCTGCTCATCACCCATCCCCGGGATAAGAGTTGCCGGTGGACCGCCCCGCTCCCCACACATCATCATAGTTCCAGACCTGGCGATTCCGGTATAATCAAAAGAAAGCTCAGTAGCATCAGGACCCTTCCTTCCCCAGCCAGAAGCATGAGCATAGATAAGACGAGGATTTATCGACGATAGCTTTTGGTAATCAATCCCCATTCTTTTAGGGGCGTCTATGCTCAGATTAGTTACAAAAACATCAGCCCGCTTAATCAGCTCAAAAAATATCCCCCTCCCCTTTTCCGTGTTCAAATCCAGGGCGATACTCCTCTTGTTCCGATTGTTACTTTCAAAGTAATAGTTTCGTCCCTTCAGACCGGTATCGGCGCCGATAATCCTCATCATTCCCCTTCCCGGGTCTCCAGTCTTAGGCTCCACCTTAATTATCTCGGCACCCAAATCCCCCAGTCTCATCCCAGCCACAGGTCCCTGCTGAAACATGCTTATTTCCACCACCCTAACCCCATCTAAAGGTCCAGCCATCTCCCCATCCTCCTTTCAATGATAGTGATATCTATAAAGCCAAAATACAGCTATAGGCATGTCAGAGATAAATAGAACTTCAGGCGCTGTTCCAAAATGTTAGACTCCGACCCTGATTTTGTCAAGTCAATCAGGGCTATATAGATATGTGTCGTGGATAACAAGAAGGCTGGATACGCCAATAATGCCCATATCCAGCCTTGTCTGAAAACCTGATACCTACTGTTTTAGCCCTTCCCTATTCGGAACATCTTGGTGCCACATACGGGGCACACTCCTTGAGTTGCCGGCCTCTTGTTTTTCATGGTTATGGTTCTAGGATTCTTCATCTCTCTTTTGGCGCGGCACTTCACACAATAGGCTTGCATTCGGGTCTACCTCCTTTTTTTATGAACAATAAACCATTCGCCCCATAATGTCAATAGGTATAACGTACAAAACGATAGTTTTTCCCTAGTCATACAGAATTAGAAGTTGTATTATATGAACACCAGGACAAGAAAGGAGAAAAGACATGTTTCATGACTTTTTGCCAGTCGGGGGGCTTATAACCGGTCTTATCACCATTGCTGCTGGAGTTGTTATACTCATCTGGCCTAAGATACTGCCTTATATTCTTGGTATTTACCTTATCATTATCGGCATAGGTGCGGTCATAGTTGCAATACGATGACATATCTCCCTTCGTGGTAATATCAACTGGAAAATATACTATGAAAAGTGTAAAATAGATTTCTGCGCAGCAAACCATAATGCACGGAAAGTTCGGGAGGGCGATAAGTAAATGGACAGGATTGAGGTATTGAGAAGGTCTGACGTCTTCCACTACCTGGAGGACGATGAGCTTAGGGAAATCGAGAAGATGTGCACGCCTGAAGTATTTGAGGCGGGGACAATCCTGTGCCGGCAGGACAAGGAGCAGGATAAGCTATATGTGATTGAAGAAGGGCTGGTGTCTGTTCTGCTGGAGCTAGGGCCAACAGATAGGCGACAAATCCAGGCTGCCTCCGATTTTGAGTGTTTCGGCTGGTCAGCCTCAATACCACCATTCCGTGCTATTTGCACAGTGAAAGCCCTGGAAAGAACAAGGGTGCTTGCCTTCAACGGGAAGGAACTTCGCAATCTGGTTTACACCAATCCCAAGCTGTGCGCTGCAATTGCCGGCGGAGTAGCCTACGTCATCTCACAAAGGCTACGGGCAGCATTCACCCAACTTATGGGTGTTACCTATCAGGATTAACCCGCAGGTATTACAACCGTTACTGCGGAGAACTAGCCTCTAGTATAATCTAGTCGAGTAAATCTGCGACCATCAGGCTTGTGAACAATCAAAAAACGGCTTTGAGCGAGAAGGGGAGTCTTAAAGCATGCAAGAGGCGAAAACAATTACCTCTATGATGGAGGAAAAGAGGAGATTTGTTCCCTCTAAAGAAGTCAAGGCAAAAGCGTATATAAAGAGCCTGAACGAATATAAGAGGATTTATCAGAGGTCTATTGAAGACCCTGAGGGTTTTTGGGGGGAATTGGCTGAGCAGCTTGATTGGTATAAGAAATGGGATAAGGTGCTGGTCCAAGATTTCGAGGAGGCTAAGCATGAATGGTTTGTCGGTGGTAAGCTCAATGTCTCTTACAACTGCTTAGACCGGCACCTTAAAACCTGGAGGAAAAATAAAGCCGCCCTAATCTGGGAGGGAGATACTGGTGATAGTAAAACGTTAACCTATCAGCAACTGTATTATGAGGTGTGCAAGTTTGCCAATGTTCTAAAGAAGCACGGTGTTAAGAAGGGTGACCGCGTATCTATCTATCTACCTATGGTTCTCGAATTGCCCATTGCCATGCTCGCCTGTGCCCGGATTGGAGCTATTCACAGCGTTGTTTTCGGTGGTTTCAGCTCTGAGGCGCTGAGAAACAGAGTGCTGGACTGCGGGGCTAAGCTCCTTATCTGTGCCGACGGCTACTACCGTGGTGGTAGGATTATCCGCAGCAAGGACAATGCTGATATCGCCGTTAAGGCATGCCCTGAGGTAAAGGATGTGATTGTGGTTAAGAGAGCCGATATCGCAGTAGAGATGCAGTCCGGTCGTGACTATTGGTGGGATAAAGAAATGGCGGCTGAAGATATCAAGCCCTATTGTGAGCCTCGGGTGATGGATGCTGAGGACCCCCTCTATATCCTCTATACCAGCGGTAGCACCGGAAAACCTAAGGGGGTTCTTCACACCCAGGCTGGTTATCTACTATTTACTTATCAGAACTTTAAGTGGATATTTGATGTCAAGGAGGAGGATACCTTCTGGTGCACGGCAGACATCGGCTGGGTAACCGGGCATAGTTTTATCGTCTACGGACCACTGGCTTTTGGCGCCACCAGTCTGGTCTTTGAAGGCGTCCCCACCTACCCCCACCCCGATAGATTCTGGGATGTTGTGGAAAAGTATCAGGTCAATATCTTCTATACTGCCCCTACTGCCCTTCGGGCGCTAATGAGAGAGGGCGATAAGTGGCCTAATAAGCATGACTTAAGCTCCTTGCGCATCCTGGGCTCAGTCGGTGAACCGATTAACCCTGAGGCTTGGATGTGGTATTACAATGTAATTGGTAAGGGTAAGTGCCCCATCGTAGATACCTGGTGGCAGACGGAGACTGGTGGTATATTGATTACCCCCTTGCCCGGAGCTATTCCACTCAAACCAGGCTCAGCGACATTGCCCTTCCCCGGGGTTGAACCAGCGGTGCTCAGGGAGGATGGCTCTGTTGCCGATGTCAACGAGGGTGGCTACCTGGTAATTAAAAAGCCTTGGCCTGGACTCATGCGGCGGGTCTACGGTGAGCC
>CAZHLO010000040.1:0-4667 GCA_964533385.1 uncultured Dehalococcoidales bacterium
CATCGGCGGCGTGGGCGGCACCCTGCTCATGGCGCACCAGAATATGGCGAAGCTGGGGGTATTGGGGGAGGGTATCATATAGCGGTAGAATAGCTCCACCCAGGATACCAAAAATAACCTCCACCCCTTCCCGTACCAGACTTTCACATGTCATTTGAGCCCCGGTCATCTTCATAAATAGCTCCTTTATCCGCTGAACACTGCCCCGGTACTAGCTGAGCCTACCTTCTCGGCATAGCGCCGGAGGTAGCCGGTTTTTACTTTAGGTTTGAACTCAGCTAGTTGTGACAGGCGCTCGGCTATCTCTTTATCTCCAAGCTCTACATCAAGCTTATGATTTAGAATATCAATCTTTATTATATCCCCATTCCTCAAAGCGGCGATAGGTCCCCGGCTGGCGGCTTCAGGAGAAACATGCCCGATGGCTGCCCCACGGGTGGCTCCGGAGAAACGCCCGTCAGTTATCAGGGCTATCTCTTTATCCATGCCCATTCCGCTGAGAAGGGCGGTGGGGGTAAGCATTTCCCTCATCCCGGGTCCCCCTTTAGGCCCCTCATAGCGAATGACTACTATTTCTCCCGGCTTTATTTTCTTGTTCATAATAGCCTTGGTAGCTTCCTCTTCAGAGTCAAAGACCCTGGCCGCTCCCTGATGAAACATCATTTCCGGAGCTACAGCTGCTCTCTTCACCACGGCGCCTTCTGGTGCCAGATTGCCAAAAAGTATGGCGATACCTCCGGTGGCGGAATGAGCCTTGGCTATGGGGCGGATGACCTCTTCATTCCTATTCTGGCTTTCGGCGATAACCCCAGCCACCGATTTTCCCGATACTGTTTTTGCCTTCAGGTTCAGTAGCTCCTTTAGTTCTTTCATCACGGCGGATATACCACCGGCACGGTCTAAATCCTCAAGGTGGTAATCGCCAGCTGGCCTCATCTTCGATAGGTGAGGGGTGCGCTGGCTTATCTGGTTTACCATTGCCAGCGGGAAATCAACCCCGGCCTCGTGAGCTATGGCAATGAGGTGCAGAACAGAATTGGTGCTGCCACCCAGCGCCATATCAACAGCGAAAGCATTATAGATAGCATCCTTAGTTACAATGTCTCTGGGGCGGATGCCGTTAGCCAGAAGCCCCATAACCTGTTGCCCGGCTTTTCTGGCTAGTTGTGTCCGCCGGCCATCAACTGCCGGGATAGTGCCATTGCCGGCCAGTGCCATTCCCAGGGCTTCAGTCAGGCAATTCATGGTGTTGGCGGTGAACATCCCAGCGCAACTGCCGCAGCCGGGGCAGGCAAGCTCCTCAAACTCCTCCAGTTCCTCCGCTTTCATCTTGTCGGCGGCTACCTTACCCACTGCCTCAAAGATGGTGCTAAGGTCAATCTTTTCCACCTTGCCGTCAACTTCCACACGCCCCGCCAGCATGGGACCGCCGCTGATGAAGATAGCCGGCAGATTCAATCTTATCGCTGCCATCAGCATCCCGGGGATTATTTTGTCGCAGTTGGGAATGAAAACCAGGGCATCGAAGGCATGAGCCTCAGCCACTATCTCCACTGAATCAGCGATTAATTCCCGGCTGGGGAGGCTATATTTCATGCCCGGGTGGTTCATAGCAATGCCATCGCATACGGCGATAGTATTGACCTCAAAGGGGACACCCCCGCCACTGTATACTCCGGCCTTAACCGCTTGGGCAATTTGGGGTAAGTGCATATGTCCGGGGACAATCTCGGTAAAGCTATTGATGATCCCGATGAGGGGCTTATCAATGTCAGCCCGGCTCCAGCCTAAGGCATGCAGTAAAGCCCGGTGGGGAGCACGCTCTATGCCTCGTTTAACGGTATCGCTTTTCATATTTTTGCCTTCTCTATCTTATTTTTCCGTCTATAAAAAAGGCCGTCCCGTAGGGACGGCCCCTATCCTCTGGAGACGACCCAACGGCCGAATTATGTATCGGTAACGAGTACTAAGATAACATAGTTACAATTCATTGTGCTCATAAATTAGCATAGTTCTAACTTATTGTCAAGCAATCTCCTCCATCGCCTTTATCTTATCTACTCGTCGCTGGTGTCTTCCGCCCTCAAACTGGGTGGTAAGAAAGGTGTTAACGATTTCACGCACTGTATCCTGTGTTCCTCCTGTCCCTAAGCAGAGGATATTGGCATCATTATGCTGGCGGGCACGGCGAGCGCTAAAGGTATCTTGAGATAGGGCGGCTCTTATTCCCTTGATCTTGTTGGCGGCGATGCACATACCGATGCCGGTATCGCAGATTAAAATACCGCGCTCAAAGTTGCCTCTGACTACGGCTTCAGCTACCTTTTTAGCAATATCTGGGTAGTCTACCGGGTCAGTGGTATAACCACCAAAGTCCTCATAGCTATGTCCGTCTTCGATAATCAGATTAATGATAGATTGCTTGAGTTCTAGTCCGTGGTGGTCACCGCCAATGGCAATGCGCATCGCTTAGCCTCCTTCTTTAAAAGCAATGTTCGGGCATACCCGTTGTAGTTCTTCTCGTGATATAGCGCCTTCCCGTAAGATCAGGGGAGTCTCGCCGGTCAAATTAACGATAGTAGATTCCTTGCCGCCGGGGCATCTGCCGCCATCAATAATCAGGTCTACCCTGTCGCCCAGTTGGGCGTAGACTTCTTCGGCAGTCAGCGAACTTGGATGGCCACTCAGATTGGCGCTGGTGCCCACAATGGGAGTCCCCAGACCTTGGGCTAGGGCAATGGGGACGGGGTGGGCAGGAATGCGGATGGCTACTGTTTTGCCCTTGCCGGTAATGATGTCGGCGACCGATGGTGACTTGGGTAATACCAGTGTCAGGGCACCGGGCAAAAATTTTTCAGCAAGGAGCCAGGCAACCTCGGGCACCGGCTGAGCAACCTCGCTTATCTGAGAGACATCGGCTAGGAGCAAGGGAAGTGCCATATTGCGTGGTCGCTTCTTTACCCGATAAATCCGCTCCACAGCCTGACCAAGGCTGATAGCGGCACCCAGACCATACACGGTATCGGTGGGGAAAGCAACTATACCTCCCTGTTTAAGGATTGTAATGCCCTGCTCAACCTGCTGTTGAATAGATAAAGCCAGCTTATTCCCCATTGCCCTTCTTCCTGACAATAGTATATCACAGTGTTCTATCAGACCCAAAAGGCGAGCTGCGACGGTGTATACGATGGCAATAGTTGTGGTGGGTAAGTACTTGAACAAAAGCCAGCACAGTGGTAATCTTTATGCTATAAACATGGCTAAAAGTAAAGCAAAACAAACCCCTAGTAAAAGCCACCGGGTGAAAACCAGTGGCGATATCGAGGTCTCCACCTATCTGGAGATTGCCAAGGAATTAGGTGGTGAACAGCCGGCGGCGGCAAAGGAAGCTATACCCGGGCTAGAGCGCGAGGCTATAATTGTCATCGACTTTGGTTCGCAATATAGCCTGCTAATTGCCCGGCGCATTCGCGAATGCAAAGTATATTGTGAGCTATTGCCCCCTGATACCCCCTGGGAGAAGATAGCCCCCTTAAATCCTAAGGGATTTATTCTCTCTGGGGGTCCAGCCAGCGTATACGAGGGCGGTGCGCCTTTGGCTCCAGCTTATATTTATGAGAGCCATTTACCCATACTGGGCATATGCTATGGGATGCAAGTCCTCGCCCATCAGCTAGGTGGACAGGTCACACCAGGAGCCAAGCGTGAGTACGGTCATGCTATTCTTCACTTGAGTGAAGTAGATTCACCTCTATTTGCCGATTTACCTCCTTCCTCTCCGGTGTGGATGAGCCACGGTGATAAAATTGAAAAACTACCCTCCGGTTTCACCGTCTTAGCCTATACTGAAAATTCGCCCTTCGCCGTTATGGGCAATGATAAGAAAATATTCGGTCTCCAGTTTCACCCTGAGGTAGCCCATACCCCTGAGGGAAAGACAATCTTGAAGAACTTTGTCTACCGGGTATGCGGCTGCCGGGGAAACTGGACAATGAGCAACTTCATCCAGGATAGCCTAGCCAAAATTAAAAAGCAGGTAGGTAAAGGTAAGGTCATCAACGCTCTCTCAGGAGGGGTTGATTCGGCAGTAGTCGCCACCCTCATCCACCGGGCTATCGGTGACCAGCTCACCTGCATCTTTGTCAACCATGGACTGCTACGCCGTGAGGAAGTGGAAAGAACCTTTAATGTCTTTAAGCTTAACCTGGGCATGAATATCGTCTATGTTGATGCCAGCGAAAGATTTCTCAAGCGCTTGAAGGGGGTAGTAGACCCAGAGGCGAAGCGCAAAGTGATAGGGGAGGAATTTATCCGCGTATTTGAAGAGGAAGCCAGAAAAATAGGCAAGGTTGACTTCCTGGCTCAGGGAACGCTTTATCCCGATGTTATTGAGAGCGCCTCTTCAGGGAGCACCGCCGCCGCCAAGATAAAGACCCACCATAATGTTGGCGGGCTGCCGGCTAAGATGACGCTCAAGTTGTTGGAGCCGCTACGCTACCTGTTCAAGGATGAAGTGCGGCAGGTGGGGCTGGCTTTAGGACTTCCGGAAGAGATGGTGTGGCGGCAGCCCTTCCCTGGACCAGGGCTGGCGATTCGCATTATTGGCGAGGTAACCAAGGAGAAGCTGGAGATATTGCGTGGCGCTGACTTCATTGTCATGAACGAGA
>CAZHLO010000040.1:4677-7284 GCA_964533385.1 uncultured Dehalococcoidales bacterium
TGGCAGAGCTTCGCTATACTCACCGATGTTAGAAGCGTTGGAGTGATGGGGGATTATAGAACCTACGGCTATCTGGTTGCCATCCGTGCCGTAACCAGCGAAGACGCTATGACCGCCGATTGGTCGCGGCTGCCCTTTGAGGTTCTGGCTCGCATTTCCAACCGCATCGTCAACGAAGTGCCCGGCGTCAACCGCGTGGTCTATGATATAACCTCCAAGCCTCCTTCAACTATAGAGTGGGAGTAGGAAGGAATTGAATAGGGGAGAAACAGATACAAAATAATGATATTTTTAAAAGGGAAACAATTCAAAGCTAATTAGATAGGGGGAATTGTTTTTAGAGTTATGTCAACTATAGAGTGGGGGTGAGGTAGATAAAGATACTGGTCGTTGGGGGCGGGGGCAGGGAGCATACCCTGGTCTGGAAGCTGGCTCAAAGCCCCAAGGTCAAAGCGATTTATGCCGCTCCGGGTAACGCCGGCACGGCTAAGATTGCTCAGAACCTTGATATTAAGCCTACCGATATTGAGGCGCTGGCTAGAATAGCCCAGGAAAAGAGAATCGACCTGACCGTTGTTGGGCCTGAGGCGCCACTGGCTGAGGGTATTGTTGACCAGTTCTTAATCAGGGGCATGCAGATTTTTGGCGCCACCAAGCGGGCTACTGAGATTGAGTCGAGCAAGGTTTTTGCTAAGGAGCTGATGCAAAAATATAATATCCCCTGCGCTAAAAGCACCAGCTTCTCCGACTATAAAAAAGCCAAGGAATACCTCCAGAAGCAGAAACCACCGATTGTGGTTAAAGCCGATGGACTGGCGGCAGGCAAAGGGGTGATTGTCGCCGATTCAATACCGCAGGCTCTGGATGCCCTGTCACAGATAATGGAGGCTAAAGCCTTTGGCGCTGCCGGTGACCGGGTGGTCGTTGAAGAGCACCTGCAGGGGAAGGAGATGAGCGCCTTCGCCTTTACCGATGCCCATGCCGTAATCCCCATGGTATCAGCCTGCGACTATAAACCGGTATTTGATGGCAACCAGGGACCTAATACCGGCGGTATGGGTAGCTATAGCCCGCCGCACTTTATGAGTCCAGCTCTGGCGAAAACAGTAAAGGAAAAAATTATGGAGCCGGCGGTGAGGGCGATGCATGAGGAAGGAAGGGCGTATAAGGGTGTCCTTTATGGCGGTTTAATGATTACCAATAACGGGCCAAAGGTGTTAGAATTTAATGCCCGGTTTGGCGACCCGGAGGCACAGGTTACCCTCCCTTTGCTCAAGACCGACCTGGTGGACATTATGCTGGCGGTGATTGATAACAGGCTTGGTCAGATAAACGTGGAATGGAGCAAGGATGCCTGTGTTGGGGTGGTCATGGCATCGGCAGGATACCCCGGAAGCTATAAGACGGGCTTCGTTATTAGCGGGCTGGATAGTTTGGATAAAGACGTCGTAGTCTTTCATGCCGGAACCAAGCTGGAATCGGGGCAGGTATTAACCAGCGGAGGAAGGGTTTTAACTGTGGTCGCTACTGGCAAAAATCTGGCTGAAGCCAGGGAAAAGGTATATAAAAATATCCCGCGGATTCACTTTGAGGGGTGCCATTACCGCAGGGACATTGCTTTAATTAAAGGGGGATGATTGAAGGGGCGAATATGGGGCCCCCATAAAAAGTTGTTTTTGTGGGGTAAAATCCCCTTCAAAAACTTTCTTCACTAGTTAAGCGAGAAAGGGTTTAATTTGAAACTAGGAATATTTTTGCTTGTCTTTGGTGCAGTAATAATAGTCGCCTATTTTCTAGCTGAAATTATAAGTGCGATACGAGAGACTGCTCTTGGGCCTTTTAATATAATTAGACCAGTTTGCCTAGTTCTTGGTATTGGTAGTATAGTTGGTGGTATTGCAATGATGAATATTAAAAAAAGGTAAACTGGGCTACCTTAATCAATAACCAATAACAATTGTTAACCAATTTCTGGTACTGAGGTAGATAATATGCCACTGGTCGCCGTAGTTATGGGTTCAAAATCAGATGCTGAAGCCCTCAAGCCAACGCTGGATATATTAAAAGAGCTTGGTGTTGATTACGAGGTTAATGTCATATCAGCCCACCGCACCCCGGAGAAGGCTCGGCAGTATGGGCTGGAAGCGCAAGGTCGGGGGATTGAGGTTATAATTGCCGCTGCCGGCGGGGCGGCACACCTGCCCGGAGTCCTGGCGAGCTGGACAACCCTGCCGGTTATCGGCGTGCCCTTAGCCAGTGGTGAGCTGGCGGGCGTTGACGCCCTCTACTCTATAGTCCAGATGCCAGCCGGGATACCGGTAGCCAGCGTGGCTATAGGCAGCGCCGGCGCTAAGAACGCTGCCTATCTGGCGGCCGAAATTTTGGGTCTGAAATATGATAAGATACGAAAAGCCTACCAGAAATATAGGACCGAGCTACAAGGAGAAAAGCAATGATTGAGCGCTACTCTAGGCCCCAGATGAAAAGGATATGGCTGGACGAGAATAAGTTTAGCATGTGGCTCAAGGTGGAGATCGCTGTCTGTGAGGCCTGGGCTGAGCTGGGCGTCATTCCCAGAGAGGCGATACCCAAGATAAAGCTAGCCCG
>CAZHLO010000041.1:0-7115 GCA_964533385.1 uncultured Dehalococcoidales bacterium
CTCACCCCCCACCGAACAAAAAGTAGAAGGGGAATTCTGGTTGTTGTACTCGGTCGTAATCCATTCAGCACTTCTGGCTATGTTTGAGACGCGGACTTCATCGGCTATCCCATCAAGGTATCTTTGGTTCGCCCCGCATCTGCCGATTCGCAGATTGGTGTCCCAAGCACTTCTACCGGTCTCGGTTCCTGTGTCGGTTCCTATTAGATTTCCATCAAGGTACAATGTTCCTGACGGCGATGAGTCGGCACCGGTCAGCACCACAACCGCGTAGTGCCAGTTTACGGTGTCAGAGAAGGCCGTCTGAATCTCAACCGCTGGTATGAAGTTACCCGATGTGTACTCATAACCGTAGAAGAAATCTAATAGATTAGCCGTACTCATGCGACCAATGGTTAAGTGCATCTCGTGAGTAGCGGCTTGTCCCGGCTCACCCCATCCGTTCTGAGTTGACGGACCTTCCCATAATATGTGGTGTGAGCCTGTTGTCGAATCCGCCTTGAACCAGACGCTCCAAGTGATGCTGCTGGCTGTTTTGCTCTCGCCACTCGTTGTTTGGACGTAGGCATCTAATCCATCGAAGTTCAGGCTCCCGTCAATCTTCCCAGCCGCTATCTGGTCTCCGCTCACCATGCCCGTGGTGGTTCCGTCATGCGCATTGGAGGTACTGTCCTTCATTTGGGGAGCTGTTCCGGTCGGGTTTTCTTTCAGGTGCCAAACCCCTTTGTAGTTAGAATCCCAGACATTCTGTGAGCCATAAGTGGAACCAGGGGCTGGTTCGGTAGCTGCGGAGTTGCCGTAGTACATGTAGATTATATCGTTACTGCTATCGCCGGCATCTTTGGTTAGAGTAACCTTTACCCAGGCATACAGAGTCCCACCTGAATAGCTCTCTATTTCTCTTGGAAGTTCGGTAACTCCATCAGATGAAGTAAAACGGATGTCGGCACCATCGGCTTTTATATTAGACAAACCGGTAGCATACACTAATACTGGAAAATTAGCATAGGTAGTGGATGGGTTGGCGACATCCTGAACCTTAGTGTGGTCAATAGTAATCGCTCTGCGATATTGCCAGTTGGTGTTGTACCAGCCACTTTTTACTGCCAGCTTGACATCTCCCGGGCTTACGACTTGTACGTTTTGAAGTAAGCCGGCATTAAAATCAGCTTGGGTGGTCTGCAGCCACAGGTTGGAAGCCCAGGCCTGGAAGGTATTGCCAGTGGAGCTCTCCAGGTCAACAAAGGAGCTTCTGGTTACCCCAATGCCACTTGACAGGAGAACCAGTGCCAGGCTTGCCAGTAAAATAAACCACTTTTTCCCCCTCATCTCCTTACCTTATCTTGTATTTTCTCTCCATCTCTTGCTCAGCAAGCACCCGCCAGATATTTCTTATCTCCAGAATGATAATAATGAGCCCGGGCAGGCATAGGGTTAGCAGCAGACCCAAGGGGGTCTTGATGAATTGGGCAGCGTAGCCGAAATAGGGAAGGTGAAAGCAAACCTTTCCCATCACGTTCTCGCCAGGAACGATAAATGGGTCAGCATCCTCGTTGGCATCCCCTTTGGTTCGGAAATTAGGGGATGAGCCATCCTCTACTGCTATCACCCGGTGGCTGGTCAGTTGATTGTTAAGTGGGGAGTAAAAGGTGATAGTATCACCTGCTTTTATGTCTTGGGCGGCAACAGGGCGAGTTACCACCATGCCCCCCACCTTAAGCTCGGGCTCCATACTACCCGAGAAGACGGCATCCACTCTCCAGCCAAAGTGGGGCGCCAGGAAGGTGAACACGGCTGCTGCCATGAGCAGAATTACTATACCGTAGCCAAAATATCCTGCTGTTTTCTTCATAACAAGCCCCTTTATCGGTTCAATGCAAAGCTACTACCCTCACACCTCTCGTGCCGTTCCTACACAATCCTGTCTTTGGGGTAGTGGGGGTTTTTACCTCCACCACCCCATATATCCTACTATGTCTGTTTGTGCTTACCGGTTTAGTCTGCCGCCCTTTGCTGCAATTCAAAGGTCATGTTGAGGGTCACACTGTCACCCTGAATCCTGTTGTCAGTACTTGTCGCTACTGACCACAGTAGGGTGATGTAGTTGGTGCCACCGCTGGCGGCTAGGCTGAGATCGAGAGCGTAACTCCCGGCGATGGTATTTATCGCTACTGGAGCGGCGTTCGTGCCGAGGATGTTCGTCTCACCTGCATCCCAGCTCCCATTATTATTGGTATCAATAAACATATGGACAAGCAGGTAATTGCCCAGCTGAGCTGTATCTGTACCAGGGGGAACCTCGTCAGCTAACTCTGGGTCGGTAGTCGTCCCTATAGCCTCAGAGACACTGATGCTCTCCAGGTCTAGGTAGCCAGCTATACTGCCTACGTTGGCGACCGTCCAAGTCCCTCCACCGCTGTCGCCTGGTTTGACATTACTCACGGTGAACTTCACCACGTTGGTGTTTCCACCATCAAGGTTCAGGTCCAGTGTCCCGGCGGTGAAAGTGTTGCCGGTGCTGGTCTCAACATCGCTGAAGTAAGCATAGATGCCTCCACCGATTAGGGCACTCACCAATGCTATGGTCATCAGGCTTATTAGTATCCTTTTCATTCCTTAGTCACCTCCTTTCTAAGTTGATTTATGCCTTTCTCCTTTTTGGGGTGGTTAGTAACACTTCATTTCCACCTCCTCTAAGCATTTATTAAACAAATTAGCTATTCTTATCTTTTTTATCATTCTTTGCCATTTGGTGAATTTACCCTCAAAAATAAAGGGTCTTGGTAAATCGACCCTGCTCTGGGCTTGGCGTAACTGCTTCTACTTCATCTTGTTAACCTCAGCTCCGATTCTTTTGATATCAGCTTGAGTGAAGAGTCTCCAGCCTCGCCTATCCCTGTGCGAGGCATCCTTGAGGATGCCACTCCTAAGCCATCGTAGTAGGGTAGACCTACTTACGCCTACCATTGCACAAGCCTCCGTGGTTCTATAGTAAGTTTGACTGCTGATTATGACCGACATAACTCAATCCGTTTTAGTTTCGCAAAGACATATTTGACATATGTCAATTATGCTTTAGGGAGCCGATCTTGGGAATCACCCAAATGGGGCAAATTTAGAGGCAATTAGTACTAGTACATATGTCAATTATGCTCTAGGTAAGCCGTCTTGGGAATCCCCCAAACGGGTCATTTTTAGGGGTAATTAGTACTAGACAGAAAATCCTGGTTGTGGTGGCTGAGCAATAATAAGCAGAAATGGTAAGAAAGATGAGGAAGGGCGTGTCTTATTTGGAAGCTGCCAGAAATTGACCAATGGTACTCGTTAATTCCCGGGAGTTGAATGGCTTGGTTATATATCCATGGGCACCCATAATGTCTTGGCTAAGCTTCTTATTAAGCTCATAGTCTACGGCGGTGAGCATGACGACTGGGATTTCCTTGGTCACCTGGTTCGTTCTAATTGCATAGCAAGCGGTAAGGCCATCCATCTTGGGCATCAAAATGTCCATCAGTATGAGGTCTGGTTTCTCGTTGAGGGCTATATTTATTGCTTCCTTACCGTCATTTGCCTCAAGAACGGTACAGTTCTTGCCCAGAAGCTTCTTTACCAATGACCTGACCGATGGTTCATCATCGGCGATAAGTATTTTCTTTCCCTTAAATTGGTTCACTCTTACAAACCTCCTCCCTTATGCCATGAGTAGATTTCATACTTCTGCCAGCACTATCCCGGCCACAGGTATTTTGCGGAAAGCAGCAGCTACAACTGGGTCAAATTGGGTGCCAGAGCACCGCTTGATTTCACTCACAGCATCACCTATAGACATCGCCGAGCGATAAGGGCGGTCAGAGATCATGGCATCAAAGGCGTCAGCCAAGGCTAGAATTCTAGCTCCCAGTGGTATGTCTTCACCACTTATAACCTGATTCATGCCACTGCCATCATAATAGTCATGGTGGTGTTCAATCATTTCGACCACCTTCTCATTAACCACCGGTTTGACAATACCAGCTCCTATATGGGGATGGGTCATAATATGTTCATACTCTTCAGGGGTCAGTTCACCCGGCTTGTTTTGAACGAGCTGGTCAACGGCAATCTTACCGACGTCGTGCAGTAAGCCTCCCCAGCGCAGGTCTTCTATGTCAGTTGCGGATAGACCCAGCTCCTTACCTATAGCTACGGCAATTTCGGTTACCCTTCGTGAATGTCCTGCCGTATATTTGTCCTTGGCTTCAAGAGCAAAGGCTAATGCCTCAATGGCACCGAGAAAGACTTTTCGGATCTCCTTCGTTTGTTCCCCAACCCTCTGCTCCAGATGTTGCTGGTATTTCTTAATCTCAAGCTCTAGTCTTCTTCTATCCAGAACCCCCTCCACACTCATCACAACCTCGCCTAAATCAAAGGGCTTGCATATATAGTCATAAGCTCCCTGCTTCATGCACCGGGTTACGATATTGACATCAGTAAGAGCTGTAGCCATCACCACTGCCGTATTAGGGTAACTGGCTTTTATCTCTGGCAGTAGATCGATTCCCGATTTACCCGGCATCTTTATATCTAAAATCACCAGTTCAGTTGGTTTGTTTCTTAACCTATCCAGTGCCTGATCAGCGCTCTCAGCTTCTTCGCACTGGTAGCCTTCTTGGGACAGCTTTTGGCAAAGAAGCTTTCTGACCATCGCTTCATCATCAACAACCAGTATTCTTTCCCCCTTGTTTGCCATGGCTTTAACCTTTTAATACTTTTTTGACTAGGGCTCTCAACTCGTCGGGAGTGAACGGCTTGGGCAGATATGGTCTGTTGGCTCCCTTAAGAAGAGACGCCACCTTATCATCCAGAGTGGCTGCGGTGGTGAATATAGTTTTATTAGTGAACTTAGGGTATTTCTCCTTTATATGTTGATAAAGCTCCTTACCGTTCATTACTGGCGTTCTGACATCAATAAGGCAAAGGTCGTACTTCTTTTTACCTAACATATCCTCAGCGACTGCCCCATTGATAGCAATATCCACGTCAAAGCCATCAACAGAGAGAGTCCTCACGCATATCTGACAGATGGCTGGCTCATCTTCGACTACTAGGATTGTTTTTCTGGTGCCTTTGGCATGTTTCATTTAGCTCCTCCCGCCGCTTGAATACGCATTAGTGGGCAATTCCACAACAAAGGTGGCTCCGTGCCCCAACTTACTTCTGGCATATATCCTGCCACCGTGTTCAGCTATTATCCCGTGACACACGCTGAGTCCCAGACCAGTTCCCTTGCCTACTTCCTTAGTGGTGAAGAAGGGGTCAAATATCCGATTCAAGTTTTCCTTGGCAATCCCTGGTCCGCTATCGGTAAATGATGCCCTGACAGAGTCATCGACCTTTCGGGTAGTAATCGTCAGTGTGCCCCCATTACTTGACTCGAGCATAGCGGCTTCAGCATTGAGGATAATGTTGATAAAGACCTGCTGCATCTGAGAATAGTCAGCCATGACTTCGGGCAGGTCGGAGGCGAAGTGGGTATTAACCCGGATATTACTTACACTTTGCTCGTAGGCACGTAATTTCAGCACTCCCTCTATAATGCTATTAATATTTGTCAGCTGCTTTGTTGGCGTATGTTTTCGGGCGAAGGTGAGGAGGTTCCTGGCCACGCTGGCAGCACGTTGGGCTTCCTTGTGTATAACACTTATATCTTCCTTGACATCGTTGGGAAGGTTCGCCTCCAGGAGTAGCTGTGAAAAACCGATAACGGCGGTCATGGGGTTATTTATCTCATGGGCGATACCTGATGCCATCTCACCCACGGAAGCCAGCCGGCTGGCGAGATGAGCCTTCTGCTCCAGTTCTATTCTCTCCTCCTCAGCCTGCTTGCGCGCAGTGATATCGAGCCAGTTTACAACAAAATAAATTAACTTTCCCTCATGTACTACCGTTGCCGAGTTTAACGCCACCCAGAAACGTTCGCCGTTCTTCTTCTGGAAAACATGCTCGCTTCCTCTGCCGCCTGTTACCATGGCATTCTTAAAGGTAGCAATCAGCTCCTTCCATTGTTCTTTTGGCCACCAGGGGAACGGGGCTTTCCTGCCAACAATTTCAGCTAAAGTAAAGTTGGTTAGCTTTTGAAATGCCGGATTTACATATTTTACCGAAGTGTCCGGATTAACCACGAGTATTGGGTTTGGTGAACTTTCCAGCAGGCTGTTGCTGAATTTCTGGCTCTCCATCAGCGCCTCCGTCATCTGCTTGCGCTCGGTGACGTCCTTATCTACCCCGACAAACCCCTTGAAATTTCCGGCACTATCAAAAAAGGGAGCGCCGCTAGTCTCGAATACGAGAGGATTGCCATTTTTGTGGAGATGGGTAATTTCAAAGCCAGAGAAGGGTTCCCTTTTAGCATTAATTTCCTTGAAAAGATTAAGCAATTTTCGTTTTTCCTCTTCTGGGGTAAAGTCAAGCGTTCTCATTTTGTCCACTATCTCATCCATCTCATACCCCAGGAGGTCTCTAATCCTGGGGCTAACGAAGGTATACATCCCCTTTTCATCTGCCTCCCAGACCAGATCGCTGGTAGATTCTACCAAATTTTTATATTTCTCCTCTGCCGCCCGTAATGCCTTCTCTGCCTGCTTGCGCTCGGTGATGTCCCGGCAGACGCAGAAGATTAGCTTCTGGCCGGCGAATATAGCACCGTTGGTGCTGATTTCAACGTCATAAATGCTGCCATCTTTACGTCGGTGCTGTGTCTCGAAGTGGTCACCAGCCTCATCTACGGTCCGTATCATTTCCTGCACTTGCTCAGGTGGGTACAGGTATTCCCAGTCCCAGACAGAAAGCTCACGGACTTCCTCAGGGGAGTATCCGAGCATCTCAGCAAATTTCTGGTTTGTCTCATATACCTTGCCGTTCTGGTCAAGGACAACAATCCCATCTCGGGACTGGTCGACCAGGATACGCCGTCGGGTGGCTTCATCGACCAGTGCCTGTTCTTGCTTCTTACGCTCAGTAATATTCCGATTGATCTCGAGGCAGGAAACTATCTTTCCTGAGGCGTCTCTAACCGGATTAGCCGTATTCTCCCAGAAGGTAAGCTCCCCCGAAGGTAGTATCACCCTCCTTTCCGA
>CAZHLO010000042.1:0-7044 GCA_964533385.1 uncultured Dehalococcoidales bacterium
CGGGGTTGAAACCCAGCGATATCGATGTTATGCAGGTGCACGATTGCTTCAGCATTTCCCAGATAGTCGAAGTTGAGGAATTGGGCTTCTGCGAGAAGGGCGAAGGTGGCCCCTTTGTAGCTTCTGGCCAGACCAGGATTGGTGGCAAGATTCCGACCAACACTGACGGTGGTCTTCTATCTGCTGGGCATCCGTTTGGGGCTACCGGAATTCGCCAGGGTGTCGAGATAATGAAACAGCTCCAGGGTAGGGCTACGC
This sequence comes from uncultured Dehalococcoidales bacterium, assembly GCA_964533385.1. GTDB lineage: Bacteria > Chloroflexota > Dehalococcoidia > Dehalococcoidales > BS750m-G39 > CAZHLO01. The sequence continues at coordinate 259 of CAZHLO010000042.1, forward strand.
TCCAAGTCAAGGATGCAGTGAACGCTCTTAGCCATAACTTGAGTGGCGCTAATGTGGAACATACAATCGTAGTCTATAGCAAAGAACCCAAGAAGTAGAGGAGAATCATGGCAGAGAACATAGGAATACCTTCCCTTGAGGGTAGATACTCACCTACATTGGACTTGTGGCCCATAGAGGCTAAGGAGTTTAATCGAATCCATACCTTCTACGATAACCTGAAAGAAGGAAAGTACACAACAACAAAATGTAAAGGTTGTGGGTACATCAGTTATCCTCCACGGGTGATTTGCCCCGAGTGTTATAGCGATGAGCTTGAGTGGATAGAATTACCCACTAGAGGTAGGGTTATTACGTTTGTGGAGAAATTGATTGCCATCCCGATTGGCTTTGGAGAACCATTGATTGACGCCTGGATTGATTTGGGTGAAGATAGCCCAGTGAGACATGTCTTCAGCCGGGTGATAAATTGCGAGTCAGGGAAGATTAAAGAGGGCGACGAAGTCCGGTTTGTAGTTTTCGATGTGCCTGGACACCCGATTGAGGGGGGCAAGGAGAGATGGATAGCCAAAAGGGTCTACTTCGCTTTCGAGCCGGTAGATTAGTGATGTAGACTACGGCATCTTGTAAGATAGGATAGCTCGGCCCATATCTCGTTATTACTAAGCATTATTAAGGAGGAGGAAAGGATGTCACTAGAGGGGAAGGTAGCCTTTGTCAGCGGCTCTTCAGGGTTGCATGGAATCGGGCGGGCCATCGCCCTGGCCCTGGCACGTGATGGTGCCGACGTCGCCACGAGCGGCTTTGGGCACTTTGAGGGAGCGGAGGCAGTGTCTGAGGAAATAAAGAAGCTGGGGCGCAAGTCTATCGCCGTCAAGATAGATGTCCGCGACGCCCAGGACGTGCAAAAAGGGCTGGACAAGGTCAAGGCTGAGTTGGGGCCGGTGAGCATACTGGTCAACAACGCCGCCCAGATGGGCCACTTCGTGCGTATCCATAAGGAGACAATAGAGGAGTTTGATAACGAGGTCAAAATTTGTCTGCATTCCGCCTTCTACTGCATCAAGGCGGTCTGGGCGGACATGTGCGAGAACAAGTGGGGGCGCGTTATCAATATCAGTTCGATAGCCGGCGTTATGGGAGGTGATGGGCAGGCCAGCTACGGCGCGGCCAAGGCAGGTCTAATTGCCCTGGCCAAAACGGTGGCCATTGAGGGGGCTAGGTTCAACATAACCGGCAACGCCGTTATCGTGGGCATAGCCCAGACCGACGCACCGCTGGTTAAGGAGGCCACCGATAGTCTGGGTAAGAGGCTGCTGTGGCGGCGACCAGCCGACCCGGAGGAGATTGCTAACGCCGTCGCCTACCTGGCATCAGATAAGGCTAAGTATATGAGTGGGGCGGTCATGAACATGGTGGGGGGCTTGGACTTATTTGTGGTGTAGGTGAGCTCCCTATCAAGGTTGTCTTACTATGTAGAATACGAAGGTCTAGATCGTGGGGGTTAGGTAACACGAGTTCGGATTGTTAGATGCCAAATGGTTAAAATTCGAAAGATAATCTAACTATTGACATCTAACCATAATTAGGTATAAATTGCCTGTAGTTCTGGAGGAGTATTATGGCAATAAAGAAAGGCGTCTCTGACATGGAGGAACTCATATTTACTAAGGTTGAACACATACTTAAGTGTTTCCTTGGCTTGCGAACGATTGGCTAGATAACCGCCTATTTTTAGATTCTCCAGCGCACTGCTTTCCGGGAAAATCCGGCGCCTTTCTGGACAGAGCACAATCCCCTTCCTCGCCCTTGCGCTGGGCTTAACATCTATGATGTTTTCCCCCTAAACCGCATTTCTCCAAGCACGGTTATCCTCTCCCCACCCCTCATTTCCTGTTTCTTCTTCATGTCCAGGATTATCCCTGAGATAGTGTACATCAAGGTAGACTTGCCAGCGCTGTTAGAGCCGAAAACCCCAGTGATTTTGCCCTCCTGGCAGGTCAGGCTAACATTGTTTATTGCCAGGGCATTTTCATAAAACACCATAAGATTCTTAATCTCCAGCATAACTATCCTGCCTCTGTTCCTAGGTAAGCTTCCTTGACCTCCTTGCGCTCCATAACCTCCTCGGGGACACCTTCAGCGATCTTTTCACCAAAATTCATAACCATAACCCGGTCAACCAGTCGGAAAAGCTCTCTCAATCTGTGCTCCACCATTATCAGTGTTATGCCGCTCATCTGCAACTTTTCCATAAGAGGGACCATGGTGGCTATTTCAGCCATGCTTAACCCGGAGAAGACCTCATCGCAGATAGCAACCTCAGGTCTTAATGCTAGGCATCTGGAGAGCTCAAGCCGTTTAAGATAGCCCAGTGGCAGGGTAGCAGCAAGTTTATATGCTTAATGATATAATGGGAGCGATTATTATGGCAGAAAAAACCTGGCAGAATTATAAAGAAAAGAAACATTCCAAGCCATCGCCATTAAAAGGCATCAGGGTACTTGAGGTATGCACTCTAATACTGGGTCCTTCGGGACCGTGTTTTGCCGCGGCGATGGGTGCTGAAGTCATTAAGTGTGAAGTCCCACCTCTGGGGGATACCTGTCGTGACATGACTCCCTTTGGCTATTTATTTAGGGGGTACGGGCCAGTATTCGTTCACAGTAACATCAATAAATACTGGATTGGCCTGGACTTACATAAAACTGAAGCGCAAGAAGTGTTTTTGGAACTCGCGGCCAAGTCTGACATTATTGAAGAAAACCTGAGACCGGGAGTGATGGAGAGCTGGAATGTTGGCTACCGACAAATCAAGGAGGTTAATCCGGGCATTATTTATATCGCCAAGAACGGTTTTGGCCAGTGGGGACAATATGCTGAGGAAAACAGGCCTTCCAACGATGGCGCCTCTCAGGCTTTTTCCGGATACGCCTGGATGTCAAGCTTCCCTGGACAACCGCCTCTCAAGAGCCGCATATATGTCTGCGATGATTACGGCGGCTTGATGGGTGAGGTGGCAGTACTAGCTGCCCTCCACTATCGGGAGAGGACAGGCAAAGGACAGTTCATCGAATTGTCACAGAGTGAAAACATTATGCGGGCAATGTCCTGGGTCTGGCCCTACCAGCAAATTACGGGCAAGGTAGCCATGCCCGCCGGAAACAGAGATGTGTCTGTATGCCCTGCCGACACCTTTTACTGTGCTGATGACAGTTTTGTAGCCATAGCTGCGCCAGCTCCACAGGAGTTCAGGGGTCTGTGCCTCGCCATGGGCAGGCCAGAACTGGCTGAAGCCCCCAGATTCAAAGACCACCTAGTTCGACTGCGAGAGGAAAACGCCACCGAAATTCTCAAGCTCATTGCTGATTGGGCAAGAACCAAGACCTCCGGCGAGATTAAGGAATTGGCGGAAAAGCATGGTTTCGCTGCGTCCCCTATCTACACGGTCAAGGACGTGGTAGAGGATAAGCATTTCCAAGAGCGAGGTTTTGTCACTGAGCTTGATGACCCTCTTCTCGGCCAGTACCAAGACTATGAATTTCCGGTGATGATGTCCAGAACGCCGCCGAGGGTCAAATGGTCAGTCAGGGCAGTAGGTTTTGACAACGAATATGTAATGGTACATCACTTGGGCAAAAGCAAAGACGAAATCAGGCGGTTATATGAGTGTGGTGCCCTGGGCAAATGGAGTGACACGCCGGGACGCCGACCGCCGATTGACTGGGACGGTAAAGCGGGGCTTATCCTTGCCCGAGACAGCGAAGGAAAGGAATAAAGGCAATAGAAATGGAACAACCTTGGGTCGATTGGGTAAAGGAGAGGGATGACCCCAGGATGGCACATGCCAAGGCTGAGGCACTGGATGATATAACCGTGCTGGACTTGAGCTATAAAAGCTACGCTGGGTGCTATTGCTCTTCACTTTTAGCTGAGTTTGGGGCTGAGGTCTTGAGAATAGAACCTCCGGAGGGTGATTTCCTCAGAACCTGCACCCCCTACGGCATGCTGTATAAGGGTGAGGGTCTTAACTACTTAACTGAGGGCAGAAATAAGTTTCATCTTACCCTGGACCTGAGAAAGCTAGAGGGTAGAAAGATACTCAAAGCTCTGGTGAGTCAGGCCGATGTGCTTATAGAGACCTACCGACCCGGAGTCATGGATGATTGGGGCATCGGCTACGAGCAATTAAAGGAGATTAACCCCAGGTTGATATTCGCCTCTATAACGGGCTATGGTCAGTTTGGACCTATGAGCCGGAGCCAGATGCCGGACTACGATAATATAGCTCAGGCCAGGTCTGGGATACAGTCAGGCACAGGAGAGGTTATGCCCGAGGGCAAGAGCTACGATGAATGCCCCTGGGCAACCCCTACCAAGGCTGGCCCGTGGATAGGTTGGGCCCAGCCGGGAACGTTTATGGCGATTGGTATTCTGGCGGCTTTGCACTGGAGAGGGACGACGGGAGAAGGACAGGCGCTGGATGTGGCCACGGCCGAGGCTTACGCCCGTTTTGATGACTATGCGGCGTTGTGGTATCAGGGAACCGGTGTCGTTGCTGAGCGCTTTGGCAGCCTGGATACTGCCGGATGGATATACTGCTTCGCACCAACCAAGGATGGAGCCGTCTTTCTGGGCGGTTTGAGGCTGGAGATGTGGCAAGCCTTTGCCGATATGGTGGGGAAATGGGATGAGTGGGAAGCCGGGAGCTGGACGAACCTGACAATTTTTACGGAAAAGGAGCAGCAATTGAAATGGGCACCGCTGGTCTTTGCCGAGACAGGCAAATACACCAACGAGGAACTGGTAAACATGTCTATAGGATATGCTAAGAAGGGTCGCTTGGCCCCCATTACCCCGGTGGTGGCTCCGGTCTGTTCTCCTCAGGAGACCATGAAAGACGCCAACTGGTTGGACAGGGGGATTTTTATTTCGGTCAAAGACCCCCTTTATGGGGAGCTCATTGTCGCTCAGGCGCAACACAAAATGACGGAAACGCCGATAAGGACCAAATGGGTGTGCCGACCAATAGGCTATGACAATGAGTATATCTACCTCAAATATATGGGCTTTGGACCATCTAAGCTAAACAAGTTGAAAAAGGCGGGCATAATCTAGTGGACTTTCTATTCACTGAGGAACAGGAAAGATTCAGGCAAGAAGTTCGTTTCTTTCTGGATAAAGAGCTACCATCAGACTGGGAGGATTACATCGGGACAGCCTTTGATGATACCGTTGCCCCCAGGAAGGACGGTGAGCAAGTCTTTAGAGATATGGCACATAAGCTTGGTGAAAAGGGGTGGCTATCTCTCTTCTGGCCTAAGGAATACGGGGGCCAATCTTGCTCTCTCGTGGATTACCTAATCTTCTTAGAAGAGATAGCAAGTCGTGGGTCACCGGGATATAACGCTGTTGGGGCGAAAATGCTGGCGCCCACTCTATTTAAATATGGTACTGAGGAACAAAAGGAGAGGCATCTTAAGCTAATTGCTAGGGGGGAGGAGCTTTTGTGTGAAGCATTCACTGAACCCAATGCTGGCTCTGACCTTGCCTCTCTCCAGACAAAAGCGGTCAAGGACAACAATGACTATATAATAAATGGGCAGAAAACCTGGTGTACATTTGCTAAGTATTCGGACTGGTGTTGTCTACTGGCTAGAACAGCCCCGGAGTTAAAAAGACACCGCGGCATCAGCTTTTTCCTGGTCGATTTATCTACACCTGGTGTCACCGTCAGGCCTATAATTGACATACAAGGCGAGCCGGACTTCGGTGAGATATTCTTTGAGGACGTTAGGGTGCCGAAGGAAAACCTTGTCGGTGGGGAAAATGAGGGGTGGAAAGTAGTGCAAACGATGCTGAGTTACGAGCGCATAGCGATTGGCCCGGTTACTGCGGCACGAAGTTTGATTGACCGACTGGTAAAGTATATAAAAGACACCCCAGAAAGGCGATGGCAAAACGTCAGACAGACGCTATCCCAATTAACGGTAGAGGCTGAGATTGGGCGGCTTATCTGTTACCGATTAGCCTGGTTACACGATAAAGGGATGGCTACAGCTTACAATGCTGCTGAAGTACGATTATATAGCACCGAGCTGCTTAAGCGTGCTGCCAGGCTAGCTATAGAATTACTGGGATTGTATGGTCAGCTTGACCAAAGGGATAGCCGGGCCCCTTTACATGGATGGTTCAAATATTTATATCTATCGTCTATAGGAGTAACTATAGCCGCCGGGACTTCGGAAATCTTAAAGAATATAATTGCCGGTCTTGACCTAAAATTGCCGAGGGAATAATAAGCAAAAGGCGGCCTATCGGCTGTTTATCATGTTTGCGTCTTAACACAGAATTGTCAATTACGACTGCTTAACAAACTGCGCGTAACCGAAATTTCCGAGTTAAGCAAATTAAGTAAAGCCTACATCTCCCAGGTAAAACATGGAAATCCTCCTGGCTTCTTGATTTCACCCCAGCCTATAAGCTCGCTTACCCCACTATCAAATCAACAAACCGATTATCCCTGAGATTTACCAAACCGTGTTCGCATATTCGAAGGAAGGGTATAGCCGGGCTGGGGAGAACAGCCAGAGTAATACGTATATCAGGGAGATTGCAGCACAGAGTTGGTAACCACGGAGCAAACTTCCTATGTCGCTGCTAAATTTTGACGAAGCAAGCCCTCTATCTTTACAGGCGTCATTTTTTAGGCTAAAATAGATACGATTTGAGCGGGTGTAACTCAGCGGAAGAGTGCTTGCTTCCCAAGCAAGACGTCGAGGGTTC
>CAZHLO010000043.1:0-6399 GCA_964533385.1 uncultured Dehalococcoidales bacterium
CTGCGAGAGAATCGCCTGGAAGCTGGTCAAATTTCTAAGGGAAGGGAGTGAGCGCTCCAGTGAAACCTGATATCGCCAAGGAGTCGGAAGAAATCATATCACGATATAGCGGGGAGAGTGGAGACCTTATCCCGATACTCCAAGAAGCCCAGGAGAGGTTTGGCTACCTGCCGGAAGAGGCGATGCAGAGGTTTGCTAGGTTTCTTAAGCTGCCGGAGAGCACTGTTTATGGAGTGAGCACCTTCTACGCCCAGTTTAAACTCACCCCTACCGGCAGGAGGATGGTAAACGTATGCCGGGGGACTGCCTGCCATGTGCGGGGAGGGGCGCGTATCCTCCGGGAGGTGGAGAAGCGATTGGGCATCAAGCCGGGGGAGACTACTGACGACTTGGAGTATAGTCTGGAGACTGTAGCCTGCATTGGGGCTTGTGCCCTGGCGCCCACAATGAGAATAGGTAAAGAGACCTATGGTCAGATGACGACCAGGAAGGTTGTGGAGGTCCTTGGTGCCAAAGAGAAAGCCAGCCCGAGAAAAAGTTAATCAGCACACCATCTTTGTCTGCCATGGGACAGGATGTGTTTCCGGCAAGGCGTTTGAAATTCGGGAAGCTCTGGAAACAGAGGTGGCTAAGCTTCACCTGAAGGGGATAGGGGTGGACTTTACTGGTTGTCATGGTTTCTGCCAGCAGGGTCCTATCGCCGTTGTCGAGCCTGAGGGCATCTTCTATACCCGTGTTAGCGTTGATGACGTCCCTGAGATTGCTCAGTCCCATCTCCGGGATGAACAGCCGGTGGTACGCTTGTTTTATCGAGACCCGCTTAGCGGCGAGGCAATACCCTACTATAAGGACATTCCCTTCTATAGCCGGCAACAGCGCCTAGTCCTGCGCCATTGCGGTCGCATCAACCCGGAGAGGATTGGAGACTACATTGCCGTTGGTGGATACCAGTCTCTGCGCAAGGTATTGCTTGAGATGACTCCGGAGCAGGTCATTGACGAGGTCAAGCACTCCGGTTTGCGAGGTAGAGGTGGTGCTGGCTTTTCCACCGGGCAGAAGTGGGAGTTCTGCCGTATGGCAGCGGGTGACCAGAAGTATATGATTTGCAATGCTGATGAGGGCGACCCTGGCGCTTTTATGGACCGCAGCACCATGGAGGGTGACCCCCATACTGTTATTGAGGGGATGATTATTGCCGCCTATGCCATCGGTGCTTCTGAAGGCTATATCTATATCAGAGCTGAATACCCGCTGGCAGTTAAGCGAGTGCGGCTTGCCATCAAGCAGGCTGAAGAAGAGGGGTTCCTTGGTGAGGACATATTGGGCTCCGGCTTTGGTTTCCGCATCCATGTTAAGGAAGGCGCTGGCGCCTTTGTCTGCGGTGAAGAAACGGCGCTGATGGCTTCTATTGAGGGCAGGCGAGGTATGCCCCGCCCCCGCCCACCATTCCCCGCTCAATCTGGCTTATGGGGTAAACCCACAACCATCAATAATGTGAAGTCACTGGCTAGTGTACCAGTTATTATTGCTAATGGTGCCGACTGGTATGCTCAAATCGGCACTGAGCAAAGTAAGGGCACCGCTGTCTTTGCTCTAGTTGGTAAGATCGCTAATAGTGGTCTGGTCGAGGTGCCAATGGGTATTTCCCTTCAGGAAATTATCTACGGGATTGGGGGGGGTATCCCCGATGGTAAGCGTTTCAAGGCGGTTCAGACCGGTGGTCCCTCCGGCGGCTGCCTGCCAGCAAGCCTGTTAAATTCGCCTGTCGACTATGAGTCGCTGACCGAGGCTGGTTCCATTATGGGCTCGGGTGGTATGGTGGTGATGGATGAGGATACCTGCATGGTTGATATTGCCCGTTACTTCCTTTCTTTTACCCAGTCTGAGTCCTGTGGTAAATGCGTTCCCTGCCGTCTTGGGACAAAGCAGATGCTGGATATTCTTGAGGATATCACCAATGGTAAAGGCAGGCTGGAGGATATTGACCTGCTGCTAAAACTGGGGGAACAGGTTAAAGCCGGCTCGCTTTGTGGTTTAGGGCAGACAGCGCCTAACCCTGTCCTTACCACCATCCGCTATTTCCGTGACGAATATGAGGAGCATATCAAGAAGCATCACTGCCAGGCAGCAGTGTGCCAGGGGCTGGTTAGTGCCCCCTGTAGCCACACCTGTCCTGCTGGTATTGATGTGCCCCGCTATGTCCGCTTTATTGGCGAGGGTAAGCCTGCCGAGGCAGTAGCCGTAATCAGAGAGAAAATACCCTTCCCCTCGGTCTGCGGTTACGTTTGCGTCCATCCCTGTGAGGCTAAGTGCCGTCGCGCTCTGCTTGACGAGGCTATCGGCATCCGGGTGCTTAAGCGCTTTGCCGCTGAGCATGACAGTGGACTGTGGAAGCAAAACTCCAGGGTTGCCCCGGCTACTGGCAAACGTGTCGCCGTTGTTGGCTCCGGGCCGGCGGGACTTACCGCTGCCTGTTATCTGGCTAAGCTGGGTCATTCGGTGACCGTCTTTGAAGCCCTGCCTGAGCCGGGCGGCATGATGAGAGTTGGTATTCCTGACTACCGGCTGCCTAAAGATGTGCTTGAGGCGGAAATCAAGGAGATAGAGAGTATAGGAGTTGACATAAAGGCAAATACGCCAGTGGATTCGCTGGATGAGTTGTTCAAAACGGGTTATAACGCTATCTTCCTGGCTACTGGAGCGCACCAGGGCGTTAAAATAGGGGTCAAAGGTGAGGATAGCCCCAGAGTGATGGAGTGTGTATCCTTTTTGAGGGAGGTGAGTGTGGGTGGGGAGGTAAAGGTGGGGGATAGGGTAGCGGTTATTGGTGGCGGTAATGCCGCTATAGATTCGGCAAGAACGGCACTACGTCTCGGCGCTAAAGAGGTGACTATCGTCTACCGCCGGACTCAAGCCGAGATGCCAGCCAGCGCTGAGGAGATTGACGGGGCTATTGCTGAGGGGGTGGAGATTCGCTTTCTGGCGGCGCCATCAAGAATAGCCAGCCGTAATGGGAAGCTGCGGTTAGAGTGTCTTGAAATGAGATTGGGTGAGGTAGACGCCAGTGGCAGGCGCCGACCTGAGCCCGTGGCAGGCAGCGAGTTTGTCATGGACTTTGATACTATTATCGCCGCTGTCGGGCAACGTCCGGAAATTCCCGGTCGGTTCAACCTACCGCTGGGCCGGGGGAATACCATCCAGGTTGACCCTGATACCCTGGCTAGCAGCAGAGAGGGCGTTTTTGCCGGTGGCGATGTCGTAAGCGGACCGGCTTCGGTAATTGAAGCCATTGCTGATGGAAGACAGGCGGCAATCTCTATAGATAGATATCTGGGTGGCAGGGGTGAAATTGAGGAGACACTGGCACCACCGGAAGGGGCAGTAGCGCCGCTTGAGGAAGCTCCAGAGGAGCGGCGAGTTGAGGTACCCTCCCTCCCCGTTGACGAGCGGCTTAAGAGCTTCAGCCAGGTAGAGCTGGGGCTGAGTGAGGAGATGGCAATTAAAGAGGCAAAGCGGTGCCTGAGGTGCGACCTTGAGGAAAGAGAGTAAGAGCTTGGAGGTAATCAGGCTAACCATTGATGGTCAGGAGGTTGAGGCTAGAGCTGGGATGACCGTGCTTGAAGCCGCCCAGTTGGCTGGCATCTATATCCCTACCCTTTGCGCCGACGCTGACCTGAAGCCGTACGGGGGCTGCCGCCTTTGCGTTGTGGAAATTGAGAAGATGCGCGGCTTGCCCACCGCCTGTACCACTCCAGCCACCGATGGTATGATAGTGCATACCAATACGCCAGCAGTAAATGAGGTACGCCGCACCACCATCGGGTTGCTTTTGGTTGATCACCCCAGCGAATGTCTGATTTGCGATAGAAGAAAGCGGTGCGGACCTTTTGACATCTGCCTGCGTAATGTGGTGGTAACCGAGCGCTGCGTGACCTGCCCTAAGAATGAGCACTGTGAGTTGCAGCAAGTCGTTGACTACCTTGGGATTAAAGAGTTGCCCTTCCGCAGGACGGACAGGTCATTCCCTGTTGATACTAGTAATCCTTTCTTCTACCGTGACCTGAATAAGTGTGTCCTTTGTGGGAAGTGCGTGCGGGTATGTGATGAGGTTCTGGGGGTAGGTGCTGTCGCCATAATCTACCGTGGCTACGCCAGCAAGGTCGCCACCTTTGGCGATAGGCCGATACTAGATTCAAATTGTGTGTCCTGTGGGGAATGCGTTGCTCATTGTCCGGTGGCGGCTCTTATGCCGAAAAAGGCTGAGCTTCCGACAGAGGAAGTGGCTACCACCTGTGTCTATTGCGGGGTGGGCTGTGGCATCTATTTGGGCGTGCGCGATGGGCAGGTAGTGAGCGTCCGGGGGAGGAGAAACGGCACGGTTAATAATGGTTTCTTATGTGTCAAAGGCAGGTATGGCTTTGACTTCGTTCATCACCAGGACCGGCTAAAGACACCGCTTATCAAGAAGGACGGGGAATTTGTCCCCGCGAGCTGGGATGAGGCTCTGGACCTGGTCGGCAAGAGACTGGCTAGCTACCGGCCGGAGGAACTGGCGGTAATCTCCTCAGCCAAGTGCACCAACGAGGAGAACTATATTGTCCAGAAGTTTGGCCGTGCTGTGCTGGGCACCAACAATGTTGACCACTGCGCCCGGCTGTGCCATGCCCCTTCTGTCGCCGGTCTGGCGCAGAGCTTTGGTAGCGGGGCGATGACCAATTCCATCAATGAGCTCAGAGACGCCGGGTGCATCTTTGCCATTGGTACCAACACCACCGAAGCCCACCCCATAATCGCTCTGGAGATAAAGCGGGGGGTGGATAAAGGAGCAAAGCTGATTGTAGCCAACCCCCGTGAGATTGACCTAGTGCGATGGGCTTACCTCTGGCTAAAGCAAAGGCCAGGCAGTGATGTTGCCTTGCTTATGGGGATGATGAAGGTAATAGTGGACGAGGGGCTTATCGACCAGGCCTTCATTGATGAGCGCTGTGAGAACTTTGATGCCTTTAAGGACTCGCTTAAGGGATTTGACCTTGACTTCGTGGAACGGACTACCGGAGTACCTAGGGAAAAGATAGCTGAGGCAGCCAGAATATATGCCACGGAAAAGCCATCGTCCATCCTCTATGCTATGGGCATCACCCAGCACTCTCATGGTACCGATAACGTCATTGCTACTGCAAACCTAGCCATGCTCACCGGTAATATCGGCAAGCCATCAACTGGGGTAAACCCCTTAAGGGGTCAGAACAATGTGCAGGGAGCCTGTGACATGGGTGCCCTGCCCAATGTCTATCCCGGCTACCAGGCAGTGGCTGATGCCAATATCAGGGGTAAGTTTGAGGCTGCCTGGGGTGGCAGGCTGCCGGCTACACCTGGTTTGACCATCACCGAGATTATTGATGCCGCCTACAATGAAAAGATAAAGGCTATCTATCTTATGGGGGAGAACCCATTGCTGAGTGAGCCAGATATCACCCATGCTCGGGATGCGCTGGAGAAGCTGGATTTTCTGGTGGTCCAGGACATATTTCTCTCTGAGACAGCCAAGCTGGCTGATGTCGTCCTGCCCGGGGTGAGCTTTGCTGAGAAGGACGGGACGTTTACTAACACTGAGAGGAGGGTGCAGAGGGTAAGGAGGGCAGTAGAGCCAGTAGGGGAGAGTCGACCTGACTGGTGGATTACCTGTGAGATTGCTCGTAAGATAGGGGGAAAAGGCTTCGACTTTGACCATCCCTCTCAGATTATGGATGAGATTGCCTCCCTCACCCCCAGCTATGGGGGAATTAGCTACCAGCGGCTGGGAAATGGTGGTTTGAAGTGGCCCTGCCCAACAAAAGACCACCGCGGGACGCCTATCCTGCATACCCAGCAGTTCACCCGGGGTAAGGGGCGGTTTATTCCCCTGGAGTACAAACCGCCGATGGAGCTTCCCGATAAGCGGTATCCGCTGGTCTTGACCACGGGGCGTAGCCTGTATCAATATCATACCGGCACCCTGACCCGCAGGGTGGAAGGGCTTAATGTATTAAAGGGGGAGAGTGAAGTGGAGATAAACCCTGCTGATGCCTCGAAGCTGGGGGTGATTGATGGTGAGAAGGTGAAGGTCATCTCCCGGCGTGGGGAGGTAGTAGCTAAAGCTAGGGTAACTGAGGTTTCATCGCCGGGGGTGGTGTTTATGACCTTCCACTTTGCCGAAAGCCCGGCCAATATGTTGACCAATCCAGTAATTGACCCGGTAGCTAAGATACCGGAATATAAGGTCTGTGCTGTCAGGATTGAGAGGATTTAGCTCAATCACCACATGGCTTGTTAACCCCAACCTGAAGTAGTATAATTTTAATTACCTCTTTAGTGGCTGTCTCTTATACACATCTCCGAGCCCACGAGACAGGCAGAAAT
>CAZHLO010000043.1:6409-6919 GCA_964533385.1 uncultured Dehalococcoidales bacterium
TTATATTGACAAGCCAGTTAGCCCTAAGGAACTGCTAGCCAGGGTGGAGAAGCACCTGAAGAGAGCTGGCTTTTAACAGCTATGGGCTCGTAGCTCAGTGGCAGAGCGGGCGGCTCATAACCGCTTGGTCGTAGGTTCGAATCCTGCCGAGCCCACTTTTTTCATCTTCTTGAGGGGCGAATTTGACATAATCCAGACCCTTCTTGACATAAATTTTTCAGAGCCAAGTTTCTAGTGCCTTATTTTGGGCTTATTTTGTGCCTAGAACGGTTGGAATAAGGAAGATTTGCCAGTGGAAGGAAAATTTCAGCCGGATTTAGCTAAAAAGGCAGTTAGCATAGTAATCAGCCGGCAAAAGGGCGGGTTCCAGAGGGTAAAAACGCGGCCAAAAATCTATCTGTGCGTGAATATAAACGACATAACATATATAGTGCGGCCATGTAAATATTAATACTTAGGTCTGTCTCTTATACACATCTGACGCTGCCGACGAAGAGGATAGTGTAGATC
>CAZHLO010000044.1:0-6710 GCA_964533385.1 uncultured Dehalococcoidales bacterium
CTCCCGCCACCCGGAGCCGGGTTATAGGGTAAGGGGCAGGGTATGGTTGGAGAGGGACGGTGAGTTATATATGGGGTGGGGGAGAGCAATGCTGCTGGAAAGAATTGGCAAGTTTGGCTCCATAGCTGCCGCTGCCCGCTCAATGAAGCTAGGTTATCGCAATGCCTGGCTCTGGATAGAATCAGCCAATCGCTTGGCGCCGGCACCTCTGGTGGAGAAAACCGCCGGTGGGGCTGGGGGAGGACATACCCGACTAACGGAGGAGGGGCGAAAGGCGGTTAAACAGTATAAGGAGCTGCGGGCTAAATTTGAGGAGTTTTTGAAGGAGGTGAAATAGTGAAATAATTTTTTCTCAAACGCTATATCTGGTGCAATATAGCCTTTATTGAATTTAACTACAGGAAGGAGAAGAAATGACAACAAACACAGAAACCAAGCTTGTAGGTCGGCAGAGTATGGTTCATATTCTACTGGGAATCTTGGTCTTTGGTTCTCTTTGGGGGTTTTTTGAGGCGACTCTGGGTGGTTTCTTGAACTTGATAATATTCCCCAATAAGGGTGCGATTATGAGCGGTATCGGGGCGGCTATCATGGCTTCGGCACTGGCTATTTACCGAAAGCCGGCTATGCTGCCGGGTATAGGCATTGTCGCTGCCTCGTTTAAGTGGTTCAATGCCTGGCTTTTGTTTGTACCCCTTAACGCTGTCCAGGTTATAAACCCGGCTATGGCCATCTTTTTGGAATCGCTCGTTTTTGCTTTAGTAGCGGCATTCTTGATGAATAGGATAGCCAAGAATCTCCTTGTTGGCATGGGAGCTGGAGTTCTTGTCGGCATCGTGAGCGCTACCGCCTATGTCTATTTTGCGGTCTACGCAACACATTCTCCTATCTTTGCCCGCATGGGTATAGAAAGCATTGGAGAATTTATCATGGGGAATGGCGTAATCCAGGCTGCTTTCTTCGGCCTATTTTTACCTCTGGGCTATCTGGCAGGTGAGAGGCTGGCAGCCAAGGCTCCAGCATTGCTAGCACGCAGACCTCTTTATTATGCTACATCGGCGGCTACCATAGCTTTTTGCTGGGGGGTAAGTGCTATAGCTATTGCCTCAGGACTTTAATTAGTGAATATTATTGTTACCGGCAAGGTAGGGGTTGGCAAAACTACTGTTTGTGAAAAAGTTATCTACATGGCAAAGAGCCTGGGATATAATTGTGGTGGTATTCTTACGCCTAAGTCTAAGGAAGGCATTACCATTTTAGATATCGAAACCGGGGAAAGGGAAGTCCTGGCTAGTATCAATAACATATATCAGGGTCCCCATACCGGCAAATATTACTTTAATCCTGAGGGTATTGATTTTGGGACTAAAGCGTTAGATAGTGGGATTTCCTCAGATATCCTGTTTGTCGATGAAATAGGGTATCTTGAGCTTAAAGGCGAAGGATTTGTCAAAATCCTGGAACCAATCAGAACTGGGAAGGTCAAAAACTCCATTTTGGTTATCCGCAAAGAACTCCTTGCCGCTTTCTCAGCTCGGTTAGGCTCTAAGGTATCGATTATCGAGACCACTATCAACAATCGTAACGAACTACCCCAGAAGATATGTGCATTACTAAACCTGGGAAAAACTGGATGACTAGGACTTATGAAGATACTCAGTTTGGCTTGTTTAGGAGCTTTTTCGAAGAAACCCTCTCTCAAGAGTGAGGGGGTTTACTTTATCGGCGGGCTCAAAGTATAATTTTTGCCAGTTTGCAATATTAGCCATATCTAGCTATAATCTCTATTTGGAAAGGGGGAAAGATGGCTAAACCAAAGGTCGCTTTTTACTGGTGCGCTTCCTGTGGCGGCTGTGAAGAGACAGTGGTTGACCTCAATGAAGATATATTGAAGGTAGCCGATGCTGTGGATATTGTCCTCTGGCCGGTGGCGCTGGATTTCAAGCGCCAGGATATTGAAGCCATGAAAGATGGTGAAATAGCGGTGAGCTTCATAAATGGTGCCGTAAGGCTGGAGGAGCAGGATGAAATGGTGAAGCTATTGAGGCAAAAATCTCAGCTTGTGGTTGCCTTTGGCGCCTGTGCTCATCTGGGCGGGATTCCGGGGCTGGGGAACTTCTGGAACCGTGATGCCATCTTCAACCGGGTGTATAAAGAAGTCCCCACCGTGGAGAATCCCAAAGGGATTTTCCCCCAGGAGAAAACGAAGGTTGACCAGGGTGAGCTTGCCCTGCCCGAGTTCTATGATACGGTGAAGACCTTAGCCCAGACCATAGACGTGGATTATTATCTCCCCGGTTGTCCGCCGCCGCCTGATTTAATCTTAAAGGCAGTAACTGCCATTCTCAAGGGAGAGTTGCCAGAGAAAGGGACGGTGCTTGCCCCCAACAAAGCTTTATGCGATACCTGCCCCCGGGCCGAGAGCAAGCCGGATAAACTATCAATTACCGAAATAAAAAGACCATGGCAGATCAAGCTTGACCCCGAGAAGTGCTTTCTGGACCAGGGGGTAATCTGTCTTGGTCCGGCGACTCGCACCGGGTGCGGCGAGACCTGTATTCGGGCTAACCAGCCCTGCCGTGGATGCTTTGGTCCCGTAGACGGTGTCGTCGACCAGGGAGCCAAAGCCCTGTCAATGGTCGCCTCGATACTGGGGCTGGAGGGGGAAGAGAAAATGACCGAGGAAGAAGTCAAGAAGCTGATTGACAGTATTGTCGACCCAGCGGGGACAGTCTACCGATTTAGCCTTGCTTCCTCTTTGCTTAGAAGAAGGAGAATGGAGTGAAAAAGATAACCATAGACCCGATAACCAGACTTGAGGGGCACGGGAAGATAGAGATATTCCTCAATGATGAGGGGAATTGTGAGCGGGCTTGCCTTCAAGTCCCCGAGCTGAGGGGGTTTGAGAAGTTCGCTGAGGGGAGGGCGGCTGAGGAGATGCCCAGAATAACCACCATGATATGCGGGGTATGTCCTACGGCTCACCACATGGCAGCAACTAAAGCCCTGGATGACCTATGGGAGGTTGAGCCACCCCCGGCGGCGAAGAAGATAAGGGAGCTGATGTACAACGCTTTCCAGGCTGAAGACCATATACTGCACTTTATCTTCCTTGGCGGTCCCGACTTTGTTGTCGGGCCAACGGCACCAGCCGGGGAGAGGAATGTTCTGGGAGTTATCGGCAAGGTGGGGTTGGAGGTGGGGGGAAAGGTCATTGAGATGAGAAAAAGGATGAGGAATGTGCTGAGGATAATCGGGGGCAAGCCGGTTATGCCTACCTGTGGCTTGCCGGGAGGGGTATCGAAACAGATTAGCGAGGATGAGAGGAAGACAATTATCGAAGCCGGGGAATACGGGGTTGATTTCTGCAAATTCGCCCTCACCCTTTTTGACGATGTCGTACTCAAAAATAAAGAGTATGTCAGTCTTGTTACCGGAGATGTCTACTCGCATAAGACTTACTATATGGGGCTGGTGGACGAAAATAATAAGGTAAACTTTTACGATGGTCAGATAAGGGTGGTTGACCCCAATGGCAAGGAGTTTGCCAAGTTTAAGGTTCAGAATTATCTGGACCATATAAGGGAACATGTTGAGCCCTGGAGCTATGTCAAGTTTTCTTACCTCAAGAACGTAGGCTGGAAGGGCTTTGTCGATGGCAAGGAGAGCGGTGTTTACCGGGTGGCGCCGCTGGCTCGGCTGAATGCCTCCGACGGCATGGCCACGCCACTGGCTCAGAAAGCCTATGACAGGTTGTATGAGACATTGGGGGGAAAGCCGGTTCATAGCACTTTGGCTTTCCACTGGGCTCGGCTGGTGGAGGCGCTTTACGCCTCAGAAAGAGTGCTGGAGCTGGCTAAAGACTCTGAAATAACCTCCGCTGATATCGTAAATCTGCCGACCGAAACGCCTAAAGAGGGGATTGGGGTGGTGGAGGCGCCCCGAGGAACCCTTATTCATCACTACCAGACTGATGACAGGGGAATTCTTACCAAGGCTAATCTAATTGTTGCCACCCAGAATAACTCGGCGGCGATTAACATGTCGGTGGAGAAGGCAGCCAAGTCGCTGATAAAGAAAGGGAAGGTCTCTGACGGAATTCTCAACATGATTGAGATGGCATTCCGGGCTTATGACCCGTGCCATGCCTGTGCCACCCATTCCCTCCCCGGGAGAACACCGCTAGAGGTCAGTGTATATGATTCCAAGGGGGAATTGATAAAAAGATTGATAAGAGATTAGAGAGGCGTTAAGGTGAAGCCGATACTGGTAGTAGATGATGAAGTTATCATGAGGGAGTCTCTTCGGGATTGGTTAACCGACGGCGGCTATCAGGTGGAGATTGCTGAGGATGGAGAGGAAGCGTTAAAAGCCATTGCTCGGCAGGACTTTGGTGTTGCCATTATCGACCTGATGTTGCCTGGGAAGAACGGGATTGAGGTATTCCGCGAGGCTAAAGAGAAGAGCCCGCATCTTAAGGGGATAATTATCACGGCTTATGCCTCGGTGCCGACGGCGGTGGAGGCGATGAAAGAAGGGGCGATTGATTATTTATCCAAACCGGTCCAGCTTAACCAGCTGGAGGCATTAATCCGTGACGCCCTGGGACCAGTCCAGGTAGAGGTTAAGCCTAAGGCTGGCGTGGCGCCGACTAGAGTTGAACTGCCGGTAGTAGAGGAGGTAGTGGAAGAGCCGGCACGGGTTGAGGAAGTGATTGATGAAGCCACGGGGAAGGTATATTTACCGCCCTGTCAGATAGCCTGTCCTATTGGAGAGGACATCCAGCGGACTAATGCTATGATTGCTCTGCTCCCTCTGGATGCTGAGGAAGCTCATAGCCAGATAATTAAAATAGGCGACGAAATTTACCAGAAGAACCCCTTATTCCCGGTATGCAGCTATATTTGTGGGCTTTGTGAGAAGGAGTGCAATTACCAAGACCACACCGGGGCAATAAGAAGAAAAATGCTCAAAAGGTTTATCACTGAGTATTATCTGCCCTACCTGGAAAGTAAGCCCCAGCTTCCCTATCCCACCAAGGAAAAGGTGGCGGTGGTTGGCGGGGGGCCGGGGGGATTGATGTGTGCTTATATGCTGGGGGAAAAGGGCTATAAAGTAACTATACTGGAAAGGAGTTCCTGGCTGGGAGGTGCACTGAGATACATACCTCAATATCGTCTCCCGGCAAGTGTTATCAATAGCACTATAAACAACCTGATGAGGATTGCCCATATTGAGGTTAGATTCGGGATAGAGATGGGTAAAAACGGGAACGCGCTGGATAATCTTTACCGTGAGGGTTATCAGGCGGTATTTATTGCCACCGGCACTCATGCCCCCCGCCCCCTCACTCTGGAGAGGGAGACAGTATTGGGGGCTGACCTGGATGGGGTTATCTCTGGGCTGTATCTCCTCTACGATATGAACCAGGGGAAGATTCCTGCCCAGCTCTACCGTCAGCTCTTTCGGTATAAAAAGGTGATAGTAATAGGCGGTGGCAATGTCGCCTTTGATGTCGCCAGGACGGTCAGGCGGCTGGGGGGAGATGTTACCCTTGTCTGTCTGGAGAATGAGGATAAATCTTCTAAGGACGGGATTCCGGCTGATGTTGAGGAAATTGAAGGGGCGATAGAAGAAGGCATAATGATAAATTACAGCCGGGGGGTGGAGGAGATTATCGGGGAGAAGGGAAGATTCAAGGCAATAAAATGTCCTCGCTGCACATCGGTCTTTGATGACAAGGGATTCAATCCCAAGTTTGACCGGGGTGATGTTATCTATCTTGAGGGGGATGTGCTGCTGATTACCATCGGACAGGGTGCAGAACGGACATTCTTCCGGCAGGAAGGCTTGCTGGATGAAGACGGCAGGCTTGATGTTGACCAGCCTACCCTCATGAGCCATCGTAAAGAGGGGATTTTCATCGGAGGCGATGTAAGACGGGTGGGCTTTGCTGCCGAAGCGATGAGAGATGGGATGGTAGCCGCTGAGTCTATAGACCGCTACCTGAGAGGTGAGGACTTGGAAGAGGGGAGGAAGAAGGAGTATGAGGAGGCTGCTTTCCCCAAACGCCTGGAATACAAGCCTCAGCCTGAGGTCTTGTGGTTAGCCGTGGAGGATAGGCTGAATTTTGAGCCTTTTGAGAAGGGATTCAGCCTGGAAGAGGCGGTGATGGAGGCAAGAAGGTGTCTGTGCTGTGGCCCATGCCGAAGCTGCAAGGCTTGTGTGCTGCTGGAGCTTCAGCCCGAGATACCGCAAATTGTCATTGACCAGAATTTATGTAGCGGGTGTGGAGTTTGTGTCGCGGTATGTCCTTATGATGCCCCTAGGCTGATGAAATCTGATAGCGGGCGGGTAGCAGTTATAGATAACTTTAAGTGCAAGCGATGTGGCTTATGCTCTAGTGCCTGCCCTGCCGGGGCAGTAACTATTAAAGATAACCTGGTGGAAACCATAGCCAGCGCTTACGCAATATTATAAATAGGAGGTGAGTTGTGAAGGAGAAGGTGAAGATGGCTTTAGCCAAAATAAGACCTGCTTTGCAGGCGGACGGGGGAGATGTTGAGCTGGTGGGGGTGGACAAGGGGGTGGTTAAGCTAAAGCTCAAAGGTGCCTGTGCTAGCTGTCCGGTGGCGACAATGACCTTGAAGCAGGGTATTGAGCGATTACTCAAGGAGGAAATACCCGAGGTCAAGGAAGTGGTCGCTGTT
>CAZHLO010000045.1:0-6640 GCA_964533385.1 uncultured Dehalococcoidales bacterium
GGTCAGGGGATTGAATTTGACTACTGCAGTGTCCATTCCGCCTGGGCATTGCAGGAATCCGGCTATAAAGCCATTATGGTAAACTCAAACCCGGAAACAGTTTCCACCGATTTTGACACCAGCGACCGCCTCTACTTTGAAGCCCTGGATGAGGAGAGCCTGCGTGATATTCTGGAAAACGAAGGCGATACCAACGAGATACCATCCTCAATAGTCCAGTTTGGCGGGCAGACAGCTATCAATCTATCTCAGCCTTTATCTAGTGCCGGAATGCCTCTTCTCGGCTCCAGCGCTGAAGCCATTGACCTGGCTGAAGACAGGCGCCGGTTTGAGAACTTCCTCAGTGAGTTAGGCATTCCCCAGCCGCCGGGAGCCGGTGTAACCTCTTTTGAGGAGGCGCTCAGCGTGGCTAAGCTTATCGGTTATCCCGTCTTGGTCCGCCCCAGCTATGTCCTTGGGGGCAGAGCTATGGAAATTGTCCATAACAACAGCGAGCTTAGCCGCTACATGAAACTGGCTATTGAACTGGATACCAAGCACCCCGTCCTTATCGACAAGTATCTGGAGGGCAAAGAGGTAGAGGTTGACGCCATCGCCGACGGGGAGGATGTTCTCATCCCGGGAATAATGGAACATATTGAACGAGCTGGAGTCCATAGCGGGGATTCTATGGCGGTCTATCCTGGAGTAAACCTGACCGGACCAGAGGTGGAGACTCTTGTTGGCTATACTATCAGAATAGGGCTGGCACTCAAAATCAGGGGCTTGATGAATATCCAGTTCGATATTATGCCCGCTAGCGGTAATCAGGGTTCGTCAGTTTATGTCTTAGAGGTAAACCCCCGGGCTAGCCGCACTATCCCATTTATCTCCAAGGTTACCGGTGTGCCTATGGTTAAAGTAGCCACTAAGGTCATGCTGGGTAAGACTCTCAAGGAGCAGGGTTATACTACCGGACTATGGCCAAGGCAGAAGCTGGTGGGCATTAAAGCCCCGGTTTTTTCTATGTCAAAGCTGGCTGGCGTTGATACTTACCTTGGACCGGAGATGAAGTCCACCGGAGAGGTAATGGGGATTGACTATACCTTTGATGCTGCCTTAGCCAAGGCACTGCAAGCCGCCGGACTAATGCTTCTGCCCCAAGAAGCCATACTCTTCAGCATCGCCGATAGGGATAAGCCGGAGGCACTACCTATAATCAAGAAGTTCTCGGAGATAGGTTTTAAGCTCTACGCTACCGAAGGCACCGCCGCCATGATTAAGGCAGTTGGAATCCCGGTAACAACGATAAGCAAAAAGTTGAGCGAGGGGCACCCCAACGTTATTGACATTATCAACGACAAGACAGTGAGCGGTATCGTCAATACCATTACTGGGGGTCGTATTCCACTGAGAGACGGCTTCCGAATCCGCCGTGCTGCCGCTGAGAAACGTATCCCCTGCTTTACTTCCCTTGATACCGCTCAGGCTGCTCTGAAGGTACTTCTTAGGGGGAGCCAGATTTATAGTGCTCAGCCAATATCAGACTATCGGAGAAAGGAAGCCGCTTGAGACAGATTACAGCCACCGTCATTGATAATAAGCCGATTTTGGAAGGGATTAGACACCGTTCCGGTCGTAGGATATTAAGTGTACATCTTATCCGGCTAAGCTGCCCGCAAATAGAGAGGGCCCAGCCGGGTCAATTTGTCATGGTGAGCTGCGGAGAAGAGAGTGTTCTGCCACGCCCCTTCAGCATCCATCAGGTAAATGGTGATAGTATTGACCTTTACTTCAATGTATGGGCAGACGGCAAAGGCACACAGTGGCTGTCTCAACGCCAGCTTGGTGACAAGCTCGACCTGCTGGGGCCGCTGGGTAAAGGCTTTAGCATTAGTCTCAACTCAAAGAAACTGCTGCTGGTGGCGGGGGGTATCGGTATCGCCCCAATTCGCTTTCTGGCAGACGAAGCTGTTAAGCTAGGGCTATCGGTAACCTTACTCTGTGGCACGCCAACCAGCCATCGGTATCCCCCGGAACGTCTACCCCCGGAAATAGAGTTGGTCACGGTTACCGAGGACGGCAGCATTGGCAAAGAGGGCTTGGTAACTGACCTCCTGCCTGATTTTACTAGCTGGGCAGACCAAGTCTTTGCTTGTGGGCCGATGTCAATGTATCAGACCATAGCTGCCCAAAAGCTACAGAAAACAAAGCCAGTCCAGGTTTCTCTGGAGGTGAGGATGGGATGCGGGCTAGGTGTCTGCTACGGGTGCACGATAAAGACCAGAAATGGGCTAAGGCAGGTATGCAAAGACGGACCAGTGTTTGACTTAGACGATATCCTCTGGGAGGAACTAGCTGATATCTGAAGGAGGTGAAATATGAAAGCAATTGGTATTGTCGGCAGTCCGAGAAAGGGCGGTAATACGGAAATACTAACCAGACATACCCTGAAAGCTGTAGCCGAGGAGGGATTAGACACTGAACTAATAAGGTTAAGTGGTCTGGATATCCGACCTTGCAACGCCTGTATGGCTTGTGTCGAAGGAGAGAAATGTCCCATAGATGATGACCTCTTTCTAATATATAAAAAAATGAAGAAGGCTGAAGCTATAATTTTGGCCTCACCAGTGTACTTTGGCTCAGCAACAGCCTTGTTGAAAGCTCTAATGGAAAGAACGGGCTACATTGCCGGACATAGCGGTGGAGTGTTTAAAGGGAAAGTAGGCGGGCCTCTGGTTGTAGCGCGGCGTGCCGGACAGAACTTTACCCTGGCTCAGCTCATATTTTGGTTTCATATTCAGGGATTCTTTATGCCTGGCTCAACATACTGGAATATCGCCTTTGGCTGGGAGAAAGGCGGGATAAAGAATGACGAAGAAGGACTTGCCACCGCCTGGAGATTCGGCAAGAATGTTGCCTTCCTGGTGAAAAAACTGAATGTCTAGCCTTACTCAATCATTTTTAGGAGGCGTGCTATGGTAGTCACCAAGAGAATTAGCCTTGAAAGTAAAGGGCACTGCGATATCATTGACATTACGCCTGAGATACAGGAGCAGTTAGCCGAGACCGATATAAGCCAGGGAACAGTCACCCTGTTTATTACCGGTTCCACCGCCGGGATT
Organism: uncultured Dehalococcoidales bacterium; assembly: GCA_964533385.1. GTDB lineage: Bacteria > Chloroflexota > Dehalococcoidia > Dehalococcoidales > BS750m-G39 > CAZHLO01. The sequence goes on from CAZHLO010000045.1 coordinate 3,105, forward strand.
ACCACCATTGAGTTTGAATCGGGCTTACTCTCCGACTTCCAGAGCATGTGGGAGCGAAATGTCCCCACCAATATCCCTTACCAGCACGACCGCGCCTGGGGCGAAGGTAACGGCTACTCCCACGTCCGAGCCTCGCTACTGGGCGCCTCGCTGGTAATACCCTTCAATGATAAGAAGCTGACTCTGGGCACCTGGCAGCAGGTGGTACTAGTAGATTTCGACAATAGACCGAGGTCAAGGCAAATCGTAGTGCAGATTATGGGTGAGTAGCAGATTTTGACAAGGGTTCAAACTAGAGCTTATAATACTCTGGCGCTCTAGTTTGAACTAAACCACAGAAAGGTAGCACAAGATGGCAAATCAGATAGGTAAGAGGTATCACTGTACTAAGTGTGGCGCTGAGTTCATCGTCACCCGAGGGGGCGATGGCACCATTCACTGCTGTGGTCAATCCATGGAGCTAAAGAAGCAATAAAATGGCAAGTCAATTAGGTAAAAGATATCGCTGTGCTAAGTGTGGCACTGAAATACTATGCACTAAAGCCGGTGAAGGCACGCCTACCTGTTGCGGTCAGGAAATGGAACTCCAGGAACCAAGACCAATCCCATCCTCAGACTAACCCAGCTGTTTACCTTGTAGCAGAGAGAAAAATTCAGCCCTGGTTTCCGCTTTGCTGCGAAAGGTACCCCTCAGGGCTGAGGTAACAATAGCGCTTCCCGGCTTCTTGATGCCCCGCATAATCATACACAGGTGCTCCGCCTGGACAATTACCCCCACCCCATCAGGTTTAAGCCCATTAACAATGGCATCAGCAATCTGGGTGGTCATTCTCTCCTGAATCTGGAGGCGCTTGGCAAAGATTTCCACCACCCGAGCTAGCTTACTGGCACCGACAACACGCCCAGCGTCATTGGGAATATAGCCTACATGAACCACACCGTAAAATGGCAAAATGTGATGCTCACACATGGAATAAAAGGGGATATCCCTGACGATTACCATTTCGCGGTGACCTTCCTCAAAGCCGACCGTCAGTTCTTCCTGGGGATTCATATCAAGTCCCATAAAAAGCTCGGCATACATCTCAGCCACGCGACCCGGCGTGCCGGCTAGTCCCCCCCTCTTCGGGTCCTCCCCGATAGCCCTGATAATGGAAGTTACTGCCGCCTCGATTCCACTCTCATCAATCACTCTAGCCCTCCTTTAGTCAGCCCTAAAGCTTTTTCCACAGCGGTTAAATCAGCCGGGAGCTCTAAAAAAGGCTCGGCGTCTTTTACCGCAGCCTCAGTATCCTTGAGTCCGGTGCCGGTTACAATACAAACCACCCTGCTTTTTGAGAAATCCATTCCCTTCTGAGAAAGCTTGATAAGCCCGGCTAGAGATGCCGCTGATGCCGGCTCGCCAAAGACACCTCCCTTGGTTGCCATAAGCTTCTGGGCAGCCAGAATTTCATTATCGCTGACCATGTCAATGACGCCGCCGGACTCATCGCGGGCGGCTTCCGCCTTCCGCCAGCTCGCCGGGTTGCCTATTCTTATCGCTGAGGCTACCGTCTCAGGTTTCTCAATAACATGACCCCGCACGATGGGGGCAGCACCTTCTGCCTGAAAGCCCATCATCCTGGGCTTTTGCCTTGCCCTGCCTGCCTGATAATACTCAACAAAGCCCTTCCAGTAAGCAGTAATATTGCCGGCATTACCTACCGGGATAAAAAGGTAGTCGGGGGCTTCGCCCAGAACATCGATAATCTCAAAGGCAGCCGTTTTTTGCCCCTCTATGCGATAGGGGTTGAGCGAGTTCACCAGGGCAATGGGATACTTCTGGGTGAGGCTACGTACTATGCTTAGCGCCTGGTCAAAATTACCGTCAATAGCCACTATCTTAGCATGATAGATAATAGCCTGAGCCATCTTGCCGATGGCAATCTTGCCTTTGGGGACAACAATAATAGCGTCAAGCCCCGAGTAAGCAGCATAGGCAGCGGCTGAGGCACTGGTATTGCCGGTGGAGGCACACATGAGAGCCTTGCTGCCGGCTTCCAGCGCTTTAGCCACCGTCACCACCATGCCCCTATCCTTAAAGGAGCCGGTGGGGTTACACCCCTCCAGCTTGAGGTAAAGCTCGCCACAGCCAGTTTCCTTCTCCAGCTGAGAGCACCTGACCAGAGGGGTATCCCCCTCCCCTAGAGAGAAGAGGGGCGTTTTGGATGTGAGGGGAAGAAAGTCCTTATACCTAACTAAAACTCCAGATTTTGCCATCAAACCTCAACCCGAATGAAGTTACTTATTTCTTTAACCACTGCCAGGTGTTCAAGCTCCTTAAGAGCCTGCTGCATTTCGGCTTCTTTAGCCGGGTGGGTCATAATAACAATCTCTGCCGTCTGAGCCGCGGCATCAGCCGCCTTCTGAATAACCGAGGAAATACTGATTTGATGGTCTCCCAGAACCTTGGACACCTGAGCCAGGACGCCGGGTCGGTCGGCAACATTCAGCCTCAGGTAATATCGGGTCTCAAGCTCAGCCATAGGCTTAATGCTTTTACCCGGTTCCAGCCTCCACCTTACCCGGCTACCTCCGCCAGTAATAACATCCCGGGCGGCTGAGACCACATCAGCGATGACGGCGCTGCTCGTCGGCTTGGCACCAGCCCCCTCGCCATAGAAAAGCACCCTGCCCACCAGGTCTCCCTCCACCAGAATAGCATTATAGACACCGTCAACCTTAGCCAGAAGGGACTCCTCGGGGATAAAAACGGGGTGAACCCGCACCTCAATCAAGCCGTCACTCTGTTTACCTATAGCCAGCAGTTTTATAGCAAAGCCCAGTTCCCGCGCATATTTGAAGTCACGACTGTCCATTCGGGAAATGCCTTCACAATGGACATCCTGAGGTCGCACCTGAGTATGAAAGGCTAAGGAGGCGAGAATAGCCAGTTTGTATGTAGCATCTATCCCCTCGATATCATTCCTCGGATCAGCCTCGGCATAGCCCAGCTTCTGGGCAGATTTTAGCGCCGAGGGGAAATCTATGTCCTCTTTTGCCATCTTGGTGAGAATATAATTAGTGGTGCCGTTGATTATGGCATAGATACCGCTTATCTTATTGGCTACCAGCTCTTGCTGAAAGGGAGAGATTAGGGGAATGCCGCCACCAACACTCGCTTCATAGTGCAAGCCAACGCCCTTCTTTTGCGCTAGAGCAAACAGTTCCGCCCCATGCTTGGCAATAACCTCCTTGTTGGAGGTAACCACATGCTTACCGGCAGATAGCGCCCGTTTCAGATAATCCAGGGCTGGCTTCTCACCACCGATAGCCTCAATCACGATATCCACCCCAGCTTCAGCAAAAAACTCATCGGCATCAGTGGTAAAAAGCTTCAACCCGAGCTCTTTTGCCTGCGGCCGGGACAGGTCCGACTCTAAAACCTTTACCCTTCGCAGGACAAGAGGGCAACCAATATGCTCCGCCAAAACCTTGGCCTTTTCCGTCAGAACCCTGGCTACTCCCCCACTAACCACCCCCAGCCCCATTAACCC
>CAZHLO010000046.1:0-6623 GCA_964533385.1 uncultured Dehalococcoidales bacterium
GTATTGTTAAACAATGAGCTTGGGTTCCTCCGCGTTGGCGCGGTAGTCCCTGCGCTTCGTGTCGCTGATGTGGATTTTAACGTCGGCAACATTATTGAAGCTATGAAAAAAGCAAGGGACGAGGGTTTGCAGGTGCTGAGCTTCCCTGAGATGGCGATTACCGGCTACACCCTCGGCGACCTAGTGCAGCACCAGGCACTACTGTCAAAAGCTAAAGAAGGATTGCACCGCATACTTGAGGCAAGCGCCGACAGCAGCATGATAGTAATAGTGGGGATGCCACTTGACGTTGAACAGAAGCTTTTTAACTGTGCGGTGGTGCTGAACTCGGGACATATCCTCGGGGTCATACCCAAGACTCTCCTGCCTTCTTATAAAGAATTCTACGAAGACCGCTGGTTTACCTCCAGCATGGATGCCCACTGTGATAGCGTGGAACTTTTTGGAGAGCGAGTCCCCTTTGGCACCGACACACTTTTTGGACTGCGAGGAATTCCTTCAGCCCTCATCGGGGTGGAGATCTGTGAGGACCTGTGGGTGCCCCTATCGCCTCATGAGTACCAGGCGCTGGCTGGAGCAACGGTACTTATTAATCTTTCCGCCAGCAACGAGGTGCTAGGAAAAGCAGACTGGCGCCGGATAATGGTATCCTCCGAGTCTGGCAGATGCATCGCCGCCTATTGTTACGTATCATCCGGCATCGGAGAGTCGTCAAATGATGTTGTCTACGGCGGGCATATTCTTATTGCTGAGAATGGCACCGTTCTTGGTGAGTCGGAGCGCCTGTCGTCGAGTTCTCAATTCATAATCTCAGATATAGACCTGGAACGACTGGCACATGACCGCCGGCTATTCGCCAGTTTCCACGAGGCATCCCGACAAAGGAAAAATTTTAGAATTATCGAAGCCGAGGCTACTGACCCTATCGCTGGTAGGTTGTGGCGAACTCTTGACCCCCACCCCTTTGTCCCGGCAGACCCGATGAGGAGGGCGGAGAGGTGCCGCGAGATTTTTTCTATGCAGGTAGCTAGCCTTGCCCAGAAGCTTTCCGGTGCTGGCAAAAGCCAGGTAGTTTTGGGGGTTTCGGGAGGGCTTGATTCCACTTTAGCCCTTCTGGTTGCCGTGAAGATCATGGACTTCCTCGGGCTACCGAGGACTAACGTTCATGCCTACAGCCTTCCTGGTTTTGGCACCACCCGAAGGACTAGGGTTAACGCTGCAAAGCTATGCCAGGCACTTGGAGTGAGTTTTGAACGAATAGACATCACCAGGACTTCCCGGTCGCACCTGAAAGACCTAAAGCACGACGGTCAGCAAGACGTAGTCTTCGAGAACGTGCAAGCTCGCTACCGGACAGAGTTCTTCTTCAACAAGGCAAACCAGCTTGATGCGATTGTGCTGGGAACGGGTGACCTTACCGAAATTGCCCTGGGATGGAGCACCTTCTCCGGAGACCAGCTTTCGCACTATCACGTCAACACCTCGGTACCAAAGACGCTGGTTCGCTTTCTGGTGCGGTGGGTCGCCGATGAAGAGCTAGCCGGTTCCCCGGCACAAAAGGTTCTGTATGATGTCCTTGAGACCCCAATCACTCCGGAGCTATTACCGTCAGAAAGAGAGCAGATTACGCAGAAGAGTGAGGAGGTTATCGGGCCGGTTGAGCTTGCCGATTTCTACCTCTATCCTTTCATTCGCTTTGGCACAAGACCGGGCAAGATTCTCTACCTTGCTAATGAAGTGAGAAAGCGAGGGCTCTTTGATGGCCAGTATACTCTTGACGATATGCGAAGGTGGCTTACTAGCTTTCTTAAAAGATTCTTCGCCAACCAGTTCAAGAGGACATGCTTTCCCGAGGGACCAAAGGTTGGCTCGGTGAGTCTGTCCCCTCGGGGAGACTGGAGGATGCCATCAGAAGCCCAGGCAAAACTCTGGCTTGAAGATTTGGAAGCGATGCATCTTAAACTGAGCAAAGCAACTGCCGTGAAGCCGGGTTGACGTTGGCTGAAATTACCCCGGGCAAAGTTGCCAGAGCCTGCTCGACACGGGCAGCGCATGAGGCACAGGTCATCCCGCCTACCGGGAAAATGGACTTTTCCGTCTTCTCTGCCATGTCTTTTCCTCACCTAGACTCTAATTTCGCCACCCTCCTCCTCATGTATATACGGGAGAAAAGTGGATTGGGCAAGTCTTCCACTTAACTTAGAACCACATAGTGCCGTCAGCATCGAGCACTAGGTCGTTCAATGTGGCCGCTCCGACAACCTTCACTTCTGGTATGAAGTCTCCTCTTTTCATCCTGAGCAACTGGGTGCTCTGTTCACAGACTAGCAACTTGACACCGGCTTTTATTGCCTCATCCATTATTTCCTTCAGGGTGGGAAAGTCACCTTCTTTAACTGTTTCCGCCATACCCTTCTGAACCACCGTCAGTCCCATACCCAGGAAATAGATGGTAGCATCTATATCCATCGCCTTTGCGGTCATGCCCAGGACAAAAGGTGAGTAAAGACGTTTTGGATGGTCGACCCCACTTGTTTGCACATAGAGGATATGCTTTTTCTTCTCAGCCATTTTTAACCTCCTATTTTACTTTTTGTATGAGAAACCTCCAGCCTTCACCGGTTTTCTCTATCTTAAGCATTTTCTGCCCGGTTCGCTTTGCCCAGGCCTTGAGATCCTCCTCAGCAGCGGAGTCATCGGCTAATACCTCCAGGGTTTCACCAACAGCAAGTTTATCCATTTCCTGTCTGGTTTTTATAACTGGCATCGGACAATAAAGACCAATACAATCTAGGGTTCTATGAGTCCGCTTCGCTGGCTTACTCTCTGTCATTGGTTCACCCTCCTTTAGCTACTTCTCTTATATCGGCGCCGCAATGGGGGCAGACCCTTTTATCCCGGGGGAAAGGCTTCCGGCACTTGGGGCAGTAGAATATGGTTACGCCACAGGCCTGGCAGAGAGGTAAGTTTGCTTCTATTATTTCCGCCTCACAGTAGGGACAGTAAATGGGCTCCTTTTTTTCTGTCATTGCTTCTCTCCTGTTTTCTTTTTGCTCTGGTAATCCTCTATGGCTTTGTTCAGAGCCTGGGCACCCAGGTTGGAGCAGTGAAACTTTTGTTTAGGTAAGCCTTCCAGCTCAGCAGCTACTGACTGAGGAGTAATTTTCTTGGCTTCTTCCAGTGTCTTGCCTTTAGCCATCTCACTCACCATGCTGGAAACGGCAATCGCCGCCCCGCAGCCAAAGGTCTTGAACTTAATATCTTCCAGACGGTTATCTTTGACCTTTATATGAAAAGTCATCATATCGCCACATACTGGATTACCGACCTCACCAACACCATCGGGGTTTTCGATTTCACCCACATTGCGAGGGTTCATGAAGTGGTCCATTACCTTTTCACTATAGACTGGCATCTTATTTGCCTCCTTTGCTACTTTTAATGAATTTGGCGTAAAGTGGTGATATCTGCCTTAGCCTATCAACGATAGGCGGCATAGTCTCCAGAACGTAATCTACATCTTCAGCGGTGTTATCTATGCCCAGGGTAAAGAGGATAGAGCCCTGAGCCAGCTCATGAGTAATGCCCATGGCGATGAGCACATGGGATGCTTTAAGTGCCCGGGAGGTGCAAGCTGAACCGCTGGACACGGCGACTCCTTTGCTGTTTAACAGCATAAGCATGGCTTCGCCTTCGATAAACTCCACGCAGAAGCTGGCGTGTCCAGGAAGACGATTCTGGGGATGGCCGGTGATAATTACATGTTCAATCTTGCCGGGCAGCTCCTTGAGCAAGCGGTCACGCAGGGGGGTCAACTTTTCTATCCGTTCTTTCATGTGAGCCCCAGCCAATTCTGCTGCCTTGCCCAGCCCGACAATTGCCGGGACATTCTCAGTACCGGCGCGCCGCCCTCCCTCTTGCACGCCACCATCAAGAAGGGGCATAACGCGCACTCCTTTCCGCACCCACAAGGCACCAACGCCTTTTGGACCGTAAAACTGGTTTCCAGCCAGACTCAGGGCATCTACCCCCAGCTCCCCCACATTAGCGGGTATTATTCCCGCAGTAGCTACGGCATCAGTATGAAAGGGAATTCCCCGCTCCGTGGTTATCTTGGCTATCTCCGCTATGGGCTCTAGTGTGCCTACTTCACCGTTAGCCTGCATTATGGAGACCAGTACCGTGTCCTTTCTCAGGCTGCGGCGAACCTCTTCGGGGTCAACCATTCCGTATTTGTCCACCGGGACTTCACTCACCTCGAAGCCCCACTTCTCCAGAGTCCTCGCTGAGTGCAATACTGAGAAATGTTCGATAGCGGAAACGACCACGTGTTTCCCCTTTGCTTGCTGTGCCAACGCCAGTCCCTTGACGGCAAGATTATTAGCCTCAGTGCCGCTACCGGTGAAGATTATCTCCTCAGCATTAGCCCCAATAAGCCCGGCTACTTGGGCACGAGCTGCCTCTATGGCTTCCCGGGCATCGTCTCCCCAGTTATGGAGTGACGAAGGGTTACCAAAGACATCACCCAGGTAAGGCATAATGGCCTCACGGACTTCAGGTAACAGCGGTGTCGTCGCTGCATTATCTAAATATACCTTTCTCATGTTGGCACCTCCAACCCTTAAGGGTATAATTGATTACCTTCGTCATCCTCAACAATGATGGCATTCTGCGGGCAACTTTCCGCCGCCTCCATTAGCGTCTCCTCAACAACAGAGCCAGGGTCAAGGACTGCTGCTTTGTTTTCATCATCAAGCTTAAATACGGTGGGGGCAATAGCGACGCAGTTACTAATCCCGATACACAATTCTCTATCTACTCTTACCTTCATGTGTCACCCACCTCCGTAGCGACAAGAGCCTTATAGATAGTTTGTTCAATCTTATCAGGGTTGAACGGAACTATGGAGCCTTCTCTCCTGTGAATTTAGTCAATTATACGGTCAGCCTCTTTATTTTAGAAAGTTGCTGATGAAAAAGTCATAAAATAAGGAGGTAAACACTTACAAAATTATACCATTCTTACTAACAATCCGCTAGAAAGTGCAATTCCAAATTTGTGAAGGCTTTGTGGAAGAAATTGAACTGCATACTGTAAGGCGACTAACACTATTGATGATGTGCTATAATGCCAATTTGAGAAGGTGTTTCTACTATGCTTGCAGTTGACGTCAGCCATATAGTCAAGTCCTTTGCCGATAATGTCGCGGTTGACGACCTGTCCTTCTCCGTTGCTCAGGGTGAGATATTCGGCCTGATTGGTCCTAACGGTGCGGGCAAGACTACCTCCATTAGGATGATGATGGACATCATTAAGCCAGACTCGGGCGATGTGACAATCCTCAGCGAAAAGCTGAGTGAAGCCAGCAAGAATAAGCTTGGCTACATGCCCGAGGAAAGAGGACTGTATAAGAAGCAGACCGTCATCGATTCAATCATCTACCTTGCCTCCCTCAAGGGTATGGACAAGCACTCAGCCGAGGAAAAAGCTGATGAGCTGCTCAACCAGATAGGTATGCTTCCCCACAAAGGCAAGAAGATTGAGGAGTTGAGCCGGGGCATGGGGCAGATTATCCAGTTCATCGTTACTATAATTCATGACCCAGAACTGGTTATTCTTGACGAACCCTTTGCCGGTCTCGACCCGGTTAACACCGAGTTACTGAAAAGGATGTTTACTGACTTGCGGAATCAAGGTAAAGCTGTAGTCCTGAGCACACACCAGATGAACGAAGTAGAGGAACTCTGTGACCGCATATTGATGATAAACCACGGGCGCTCGGTTCTTTACGGGAATCTGACTGAAATCAAGTCAAGCTATAGAAGTCATTCGGTTATTCTTGATTTTGAAGGTGAGCTGGGGGAAGTGCCGGGAGTTATCGAAAAGCGCACTCACAAAGGCTACGTTGAGCTGGTTCTTGATGAGAATACAACTCCTAAACAAGTCCTGGAACGATTGGTAAGCACCGGAATAGTAATCAATCGCTTTGAGCTAGCCACTCCTTCACTGAACGAAATATTCCTGGAGGTGGCGGGAAAAAATCATGAATAAGACACTCTTGATATTCAGGCATGAATTCCTGTACACGATAAAGAGGACCGGGTTTATTATCCTAGCCTTCGCGTTACCGATACTGGCCCTACTGGGCATAGGAGTTTTCCATATCGTATCGGGAATTACTAAGCCTCCGACAGAAGTGACCAGAATCGGATACGTTGATGAAGCCGGTGGTTTCGACCAATTTACCACACAGGGGAACATAACCCTGGTCCGTTTTGATACTCAGGAAGCTGCCACCCAAGCTTTGATTACAAAGGACATCAAGGAATATTCCGTTATTCCAGAAGATTTTATCTCTACAGGGATAATCAAACGTTATGTTATGCAGAGAGAGCTTATGCCGCCCCCCACCACTATGACTGCGATTAAGAACTTCCTTACCAGCAATCTGCTGGCGGGGAATGTGCCCACGACCACTGTAGAGAGGATAGCAGCCCCCTTGAACTTAGTCACCACCACTCTTACCGCAACCGGGGTCGTGGCTCCGGAGCAAGGCGGATATGGGAACTTTGTCATTCCAGCCGTTTTTGCTGTTCTACTGGCGCTCGCCATAATCTTCTCCT
>CAZHLO010000047.1:0-6552 GCA_964533385.1 uncultured Dehalococcoidales bacterium
GGCAAAGGGGACATTAATTCGCCCATAGCCGGTAGCCACCACATAGGTTATGTCAACAAAAGAAAGCTTAGCCTTAGCTAAAGCCTGTTCCATCACCTTATTAGCCAGCTTCCTGTGTTCGGGACCAGTAGGACCGATAACCGAGGCGAGTATTGCCTGGTTCATAATCACTACCTTGGTCATGGTGGAACCAAGGTCAACCCCGGCAAAATATTGGCTCTTCACCGGCTCTTAACCGCCTCCAGGGTATCAATAAAGGCGTCTATCCTGGCTCTGGTGTCAGCTTCATTATAGGAACTGATATCAACAATATCACTCTCCAGAATCAGCGAGGGTATATCCTTATATACCTTCTTTAGCAGATTTAATTGCCAGATTAAGCCGACATGCCAGGAGCGGCAGGAAAAGGCTTCGTGCATTACTATGCCGTCTATCTTGTAGTCTTCAATATACTGAATTAGCCGTTCGACGCTAGGATGGGAGCCAGGGCGTTTCCTCGCCTTATCATACCAGTAGGTCCAGAACTTTACCCACCGCCAGGCGATATGCTCCAGCGGGTCGGTAATCTTGCTCAAATCGATATCAAAGTTATAAATCGCCTCTACCACCCGATAGGTGGTCTCTACAGGAAATACTGCCCCCTTGCTGTTGAAGTAGTTAAAATCGGTCAGGGCAAACCAAGCTGGCAGTCCCCCACCCCAAATCAGCCGGTATTTCTCATCGGGAATTTCGCCCTCTTTATTAGCTATCTTACGCTTGAGCTCCTCATTTAATTCCTTAAAAAAGTCATAAGCCTGCTGGGTTGCCATCATAAAGACGATAGGCACCATGGTATTCATGGCATCTCCGGTACCCATGGGACTAGGCACGGCTCGACGCAGCTCATAGGTCTCCCAGATGAGATTCCAGGTCCGGTCAGTGAGGTCAACCAGCTCGCTCAAACGGGCCCAGTCCATCTTACTGCCGGTATGCTTCTCCAGAAACTGCACCAAACCTTTAAGCTCCTCAACTATATATTTCACGTAGTAATCCTGGACCTCGCGGTAGTCGTAATCGTCCTCGTAGGGTGGCCAGGGAAGCCCCACATCATAGACCGGAACATCGGGCATATAGTGCTGGGCTGCCTGATACCACTTATTGCGCGGGTCACAGAGTAATTGCCCGCTACCCAACATTACATCTGGTTTCACCTGCCCTCCCCAAGGAGCATCAGGGGGCATCTCACCCAGCTCCTCACGCCAGGCGTCAAAGCCCAGACCACATAGGGCGTAGGTACAGAGGGAGCGAGAAAAATTTTCCGCTCCAGCTCTCTCCAGAAATCGCTGGGCATCACGCTTAGCCCCACATATGCCAGCGTAGGCCTCCGTCCACATTGGCACTATGTCCATCGCCCGGATGATTTCATCATAAGCGCAGGCGATAAAGGCGTAGGCCACCTTTTTCCCTTCTGCCTTCGCCTGGGCTACACCTTGTATGTTTGCCTTTTGCATGGGACCAATTTTGGCTGCAGCCTCGGTAGCTGTCCTTCTTTTTTCCGGTTTCTTCTCTTGTGTCATATCATTCTCCTTGAAATATCTATTTTGAGCCAAGTAGTTCCAGAAAAGCCTGGATTCTGGTTCTAAGCCGTCCAATGGTTGACATTGAATACTCATCCTCGAGATAAAGCACGGGAGTGCCCTTGGATTCTATAAAACTTTTTATCTGGGGCACCTCAAAGCCATAGGGGTCACAATACTTGTAGATATAAAGTACCACACCATCAACATTGAAATCCTTAATCATCTGGCTCATATGGCCGAACCTGTCCTCTAAATATTCTTCATAGCTTCCCTTCATTTCACGATAAGTCCGACCACACTTCACCTTTCTTAAATACCGTTCAGCTATGCCATCAATAGGGTCAGTGGTGACAGTCACATCAGCGAAGAACTCCCTAGCGCCAGGGCAAAGGTCATCAGCTACCACCCAAGCCCCACTGTCCTCAATCAGCTTGATAAAGGCAACACTATCCACCTGAGCGCCAACCACCATTATCTTGGCTTGTTTCCGGGCAGGAACACCTTCTCTATACTTAATCTCCTCAATAACATCGCCTATCATCTTAATAGATTCTTCTACAGGAATACTCACGACAGCTACCAATACCCTGGCTACTTCTGTGCCTGAGATTAGAGGGGGAGACGCCTTCCTTAGTTCATATAGCTCTCTGACTTTAGCCCTATTCTGATTATGGAGCTTAACTGCCTGAGCCAGCTCCTGGTCAGAAATCTCCCTCCCGGCAAACTTATCCAGACTGGTTCTAAATGTATTTAACTCCGCCTTGTAGAAGTCCAGAGATGGCTTATCGGTGGTATGAGGCATATTGATAAAATGGGAATAGGGGAGGTTAAGAGTATATTTCCAGACATCGTAAGTTCGGCAGATACTGTCACAGGCGTGAGGTATAACTATACCGTCAAGAAACTCATATTTACCTTTTAGCGCCATATCAAAGCAGCTACGAACCAGAGGACAGACGATGGTTTCCATCTCGGTATCAGCCTTAGTGATTGGCTCATTGACATCCCCCTTTATCCGGAATGGTATAAAGCCAGCCGCAACTATAATCTCTACGGGAACAAAGGCACATAAATAGCCGAGTATTTTCTTGCCCTGCCGCTTTAGCTCTCTGGCCCTTGAGCCGTAATCCCGATAATATCTATCTGCCGCCAGTCCCTTGCCAGCACCCTCTTCCGGCATAATATCACCCCTTTCTGAATGCCTAGCTTTAAAGTATTACTGCCTCAGTTTTCAACTGAGTAATATCATCCCAGGTATAACCCAGCTCCAATAAAATCTCCTCGGTGTGCTGACCGAGCTCTGGGGGTTCCTTTCTTATCGAGGCTGGAGTCTGGCTGAAGTCCCAAGGGAAACCAACCATCTTTGTCCTGCCCAACACCGGATGGTCAAACCAGACAACATAGTTATTGGCTAAAGACTGGGGGTCATTAATTACCTCGGTGGGGGTCTGGATGGGGGCATGAATCAGACCCTCCCGCTTAAAAATCTCAAACCACTGGTCTCTGGTCTTGGTGGCAAACTTGGCATCCATAATAGCGATAAGCTCTCTGGCATTTTCTCCCCTGGCTTCTATACTATTGAACCTAGAGTCATGCTCCAGCTCGGGCATACCCAGAGCCCGACAAGCTTTAGGCCAGTATTTATCCGGCTGGAGGTGAGCCAGGATAAACCACTTGTCATCCTTAGCTCTATAGTGGTTATAGATGGGGTTACCGGCCTCAGCCCTGACCTCCCTGGGGAATTCCTGCCCCAGAATAGCCGGGGCTGATAAGACAAGGCTCTCCATGCACATCAGACTGCCCATCAGGGAGGTATCTATCAATTGCCCCTTTCCTGTCTTCTCTCTGGCATAGAGGGCAGCACACACCGCCCAGGCACAGACCATCCCCCCAAGCTCATCACCAAGTCCAGGCAAGACCTGGGCTGGTGGGGTACCCCGCTCACCGCAAGACATCATAAGTCCTGCCCGACCGATGCCGGTATAGTCAAAGGAAAGCTCATTAGCGTCGGGGCCTTTCCTCCCCCAACCGGAGGCCTGAGCGTAAATAAGCCGTGGATTTCTCTTGAGCAGCTCCTCAGGACCAATGCCCATCCTCTGCGGGGCTTCTATACTCAGGTTAGTCAGAAAGATATCAGCCCTATCAATCAGCTTCAAAAATATCTCTTTCCCCTTTTTCTGCTTCAAATCCAGAACAATGCTCCTCTTATTACGGTTATGCTGCTCAAAGTAGTAATTCCGACCCTTTAAGCCGACCATAGTTCCGATGACCTTCATGAAACCTCGGGCCGGGTCTCCAGCCGGAGGTTCTACCTTAATCACATCGGCACCCAAATCTCCCAGCTTCGTCCCACAAACCGGTCCTTGCTGGAACATGGTTATTTCCACCACTTTAACCCCATCTAAAGGTCCAGCCATCTGTTTATTCCCCCTAGTATATTTCATTGCTCTTAATAAATAAAATTCCCTCCACTTGGGAGGGTAACTTCAAACCTTTTAATTTGTCTGTGGTTATATTCTTAAATTTTTAAAAATTGTCCCTCCCAAGCGCACCTAGTGCGCCGGTAAAGATGAAGTTCGCATAATATAAACTGGGAGAGACAATTTGATTTAACATCACATATCGCATTAACTTTATCATAAGAGATACGGTTTGTCAACATTAGAACCCTATCCCCCTTTATCCCTCACTTTCAGAGTATGTTTGGTTTCCCACCCTCCCATCCAAGAGAGGTTTTACCTCTCTTCACTCTCCCTTCTGGGAGGAATAAAAAGGGAGAAGCGACAAAAACGACGTTATTTAAAAAATGGGAAACAATTCGAGCGTATGTAGCTTTGGGATTTGTTTTTAGTGTTATGGTAAGTACGACCTTTCTCAGGGGAGGGGAGAGAAATAAAAAGAGGGGGCTTCGCCTCCTCTTTTTTGCGTAGTCACAATAACACACAACTCTTGCCCTTCAGGGTGAGGGTAAAAACGGTTCTTGCCTGATGAATATAAGAGCAAGGAATGGAGGCACTGATTTGGAGATTAGAAAACTCGGCAAACAAGCGTCACACAAAAGCCTCAATTGTGACCTTTTGAGTACCTTGACTAATGTAATCTGTGGTTGTAGACTGATAAGCATCTGCGGGAGGTGCTTTCCATGAAGTGCCCGCATTGTGGTCACACGAACCGTGAGGGAGCGGAGTTCTGCGGAACATGTGGCCAGCCGCTCCGACTAGCGCTTGTGTGCCCACAGTGTGGCCATACGAATCCCCCCGACAATATTTTCTGCAATAAGTGCGGCCATGCTCTAGCTGAGCCAACACTACCACCAATGAAGCCACTACCGCCTGAACCTACGTCCTTTGCCGGTGGCCGTTATCAAGTAAAGAAATTCCTCGGCGAGGGTGGCACGAAGAAGGTCTACCTAGCCCGTGATACGGTGTTAGACCGGGATGTTGCCTTCGCCTTGATAAAGACCGAAAAGATGGACGACAAGACCCTAATGCGCATCAAGCGTGAAGCCCAGGCAATGGGGCGTCTTGGTGACCACCCGAATATCGTTACCATCTACGATATGGGGGAACACGAAGGGCAGCCCTATATTGTACTCCCCGTCATGGCCGGCGGCGATGTGGAAGGACTCATTGAGAAAGCACCAGAGCACCGCTTGCCTCTTGATAAGGCTATACAAATCGCCAAGGCTGTCTGCCGCGGCCTGGAGTTTGCCCAATCGAAAGGAATCATCCACCGCGACCTGAAGCCAGGCAACATCTGGCTCAGTGCTGACGGCACTGTAAAGATAGGTGACTTCGGTCTGGCGGTAGCAGTGGACCTCTCACGGATAACCCAGTCCGGGATGATGGTTGGTACGGTTTGTTATATGCCACCGGAGCAGGCGATGGGCGGTAAGGTGACAAATAAGGCTGACCTTTATTCTTTAGGCGCCATGCTCTACGAAATGGTGACGGGAAGACCTCCTTTTGTGGGGGATGACTCCGTAGCTATTATCGGGCAGCACATCAATACACCGCCGGTATCACCTGCCTGGCACCGCGCCGACCTGCCCCCGGCGCTGGATGCACTCATTATGCAATTGTTGGAGAAAGACCCCGAGAAACGCCCAGAATCGGCGACAGTCGTCCTCCAGGCCCTGGAAGCAATCGAGGCAGGCAAGATAAAAGAGCCGTCACGTGAAGCCCCGGCAGAAAATCCCCTGTACCGCCGGGTATTCGTAGGGAGGGAGGCGGAACTGCGCCAGCTTCAGTCTGCTTTTGATGGCGCTGTATCGGGGCAGGGGGCACTGATGATGGTGATGGGTGAGCCGGGCATCGGCAAGACCGCTATCTGCGAGCAGATTGCCACGTATGTGACGTTACGCGGTGGCAGGACACTGGTAGGCCACTGCTACGAAGAGGGCTCGCTGTCTCTGCCCTACCTTGCTTTCGTTGAGGCGATGCGTTCCTATGTTTTAAGCCGCGAGGTCAAAGATCTGCGGGAAGAGCTAGGCACCGGCGCCGCCGACGTGGCGCGTATCGTCTCGGAGATAAGAGAAAGACTCAAGGTTAAATTACGCCCCCAGAAAGACCCAGAAGAAGAACGGTACCGACTGTTACAGGCGGTTACTAGCTTCCTAAGTAATGCGGCAAACGTCCAGCCTTTGCTAGTGGTGCTGGAAGACCTGCACGATGCTGATAAGGGCACACTGGATATGCTTATGCATGTCTCGCGCCACCTTTCCGGGACGAGACTTTTAATGGTTGGGACATACCGAGACGTGGAAGTCGACCGCACTCATCCTCTATCGGCAGCGCTGGCTGAGTTGAGACGGGTGTCCACCTACGGTCGTGTCCTCCTGCGCGGGCTCAATGCCGACGAGGTCAGGCGCATGCTGGAGAGTATCACTGGAGAGGATGTTCCCTGGGGACTGGCTGAGGCAGTGCACCGCCAGACCGAAGGAAACCCCCTCTTTGTGCAAGAGGTGGTGCGCTTTCTCGCCGAGGAAGGACTG
>CAZHLO010000048.1:0-1821 GCA_964533385.1 uncultured Dehalococcoidales bacterium
ATCCCTTTTCGCTTGAGAGGCTTGAATTCCACGTACCGTGAGTTGACTGGCTGAAATGAAGTAACCTTAGAATAGCAAAAGGAGGCCCATATGCCGTACCATTTCCGAAATTTGGTTTTTGAGGGTGGTGGAGTAAAGGGAATCGCTTATGTAGGGGCTATGGCGGTATTGGCGAAAAAAGGCATTCTTGCCAATATCCGGAGAGTAGGGGGGACTTCGGCAGGTGCTATTAACGCCACCCTAATCGCCCTTGGGTTTACCAACGAAGAGCAGAGGAGGATTCTATGGAACTTGGACTTCAAGAACTTCCTGGACGATAGTTGGGGGGTTTTCCGTGATATTGACCGTCTTATTAATAAGTATGGTTGGTACAAAGGTGATTTCTTCCATGAGTGGATTAGCCGCCATATCGGGAAGAAGCTGGCTAGCCCTTACGCCACCTTTCAGGACCTGCAGGAGGCGGGCAAGCCGGACCTCTATGTCTATGGCACAAACTTAAGCACACGTTTTGGCGAGGTCTTTTCTATCGAGCATACTCCGACAATGCGAATTGCTGACGCCGTACGGATATCTATGTCAATTCCGCTTTTCTTCACCGCGGTCCGAAATGCCCGCAACGATGTTTATGTCGACGGCGGAATCCTGAGCAACTATCCGGTTAAGCTCTTCGACCGCGAGAAGTACATCAGCGATGAAAAACGAGCCAGTATGGCCGTCAAAACCAAATACTACGATGAGGAAAACACAAGCTTCCTGAAAAAGCATCCGACCAGCAGCCCATATGTGTACAACCGGGAGACACTCGGCTTCAGGCTGGACTCGGAAAAGGAGATAGCCGTCTTTCGCTACGGCGCCGAACCACAGCATGATAAAATAGACGATTTCTTTGACTATGCCAAGGCTCTGATAACAACAATTCTTGAAAGTCAGGGGAATATCCATCTGCACAGTGATGACTGGCAGCGGACAATCTATATCGACACGCTTGGCGTAGGAACGACTGACTTTAATCTATCCGATGACATGAAAAGGAAACTGGAAGACTCCGGTAGAAAAGGGGCAGAGGCTTACTTCGAGTGGTTTGACAAGCCGGAGAGCAAGCCGGCTAACCGCCCCTAGGCAGTCAGCAAATGGCCAAAACAGATAGCTACCATGTTCCGGCTTTTAAGATTGTGAGACGTTTGGCAGACGGATTGCTTCTCGCTATCCTGCTAACTGCCATGTTCCTGACTCTGGCTCCCACGACTATTTATGCCCAGGGCCCCGAGATTACCATTACACCCGACAGCGGTGTCATCGGCTCGTGGGTGACCATCAAGGGTACTGGTTTCCCATCGGCATCTACAATAGACATCAGCATAGATGACGTCTACCTGGTTGAGGGTATTCAAACAGACAACGGCACCTTCATGGTACTCGTCGAAATTCCCGACCTGCCACCGGGCAAAAAGACGGTTACCGCAACCGTTTGGTCCGTGGAGTATACTTACCCAGCAACCACTTCTACCTTTACTGTTCTGTCTCCGCAGATATCTGTCATACCAACAAGTGGCGCGTCCTGCTCAAAGGTGACTATCATGGGCATCGGCTTCCCCAAGTCAGAAATCTCAATTGAGGCTCCTCTAATTGTCTCGGTTACTATCATAGATATCACGATGGATGATATCCCTATCAAAGAAGGCGTCTTCATTGATGCTGATGGTACTTTCTCCGTAGACGCATATGTTCCACCGTTAGACCCGGGGGTGAAGATGATTAATGCCGTTTCGGATACCGGCCAGGTATCAGTTACAACTCCCTTCACTGTTCTGCCTCCGCAGA